>JAEDKI010000083.1 GCA_016295895.1 Clostridiaceae bacterium
CTTATCAGTCGCTTGTGTAGGGAAGCAGAGCTACCTGACGGGCACGCTTGATAGCGGTTGTCAGCTCACGCTGATGCTTGGCGCAGGTGCCGGTTACACGGCGGGGAAGGATCTTTGCTCTGTCTGAAGTGAATTTATTAAGTCTGTTAACATCCTTATAATCGATGTATTCAACCTTATCAACGCAGAAAGCGCAAACTTTTCTGCGACCCTTTTTGTTGGGTCTTCTTTCGCTCTTATCGTAAGCCATGGATTAAACCTCCTTTTTGTTTCAGTTTTTTCGATCTCAGAACGGGAGATCGTCCTCGGGAATCTCCTTAAAATCGCTCTCATCGGCAGTTGCATATGACGGAGCGGGCTGAGCGGGTGCAAAGCCGTCGTTTCTCGGATATGATGAACCCGAGTCGTTCTTTGAACCGCAGAAGCTTGCATTGTCTGCAACAAGCTCAACAGCCTTTCTCTTGTTGCCGTTTTTATCCTCATACATTCTTGTCTGAATGTGAGCCTGAATCGCAATCATCGAGCCCTTGCGGAAATATTTGCAAATGAATTCCGCAGTCTGACGCCATGCGATAACATCGATAAAATCGGCCTGTCTCTCCTCGCCCTGACGGACAAAGCTCCTGTCAACGGCGACGGTGAATGATGAGACGGAAATTCCGCTTCCTGTAGTGCGAAGCTCGGGGTCTGCAACGAGTCTGCCCATAATAACGGCACAGTTAATCATTTCAAGACCTCCTTAGTTCTTTTTGACAATGAGTGAACGAAGCACGCCGTCCGTGATCTTGAGAACACGGTCAAGCTCTGCCGGGAACTCGGGAGCAGCCTGGTAATTGAAGAGAACATAGAATCCCTCGGGCTCGTCGTTGATGGGATATGCGAGCTTGCGCTTGCCCCATTCATCAACGCTCTCAAGAGTGCCGTTAGCTTCAATCATGGCTTTGAATTTCTCAACGATCGGCTGAACTGCCTCCTCACCGTTGGCAACTGAAAAAACCACCATTGTCTCGTAGCTGATGTTTGCTGACATTCTTAAAGCACCTCCTTCTGGTCTTTGGCCACGGTGCATCCGTGGCAAGGAATAAAAATTAGTTTTAATCCTGCTGTTTCTTTCACAGCGGTTAATTATTTTAACAAAATACAGTCCGCTTGTCAAGGGTTTTGTTTGAATATTTAAACTCTTAACGAAAAAACCGCTTTTTATCAGTCCGCAAGCTTATAAAAAGTCAGATTTGTACTTTCACGGCGTTCTCCTCTGTCAAGAACGCAGAAAACGGGTTCGCCGTTTTCGTCGGCATAGACCGTCATATCCTCCGCCTCAAAAACGACGCCTACATTTCTGATGAACACGGTTTCAACCTCTCCCGTTTCAACATCAACGCTCAGAATTCTCTTCTGATCGTTTAATTCATCGCAGGACATATAGAGCTTTCCGCCGAACATCTCCGCACCCTGGATTCTGTAAATAGGCTCGGAAAGCGGAACGGTTTTGACAAGGCTCATGTCGCTGAGGTTGAACACATTGAGAACCGAGGAATCGCCCGTCTTATCTTCGGGTTCTTCCTTCCACTCTGCCGTATAGAGATAATTTCTCTCAACATCGATTGCGCACCAGGGAACGCCCTCAAGGTGAAGCTCGTGAGGAAGCTCATAATATGTACCCGTGAATTTGAGAGTTTCGGCATCGTAAAGTGCGATAAATGAATTATTATAATCGGGACCGTCCTCGATTGCGGCATAAACCATGCCGTTGTAGCAGCTCAGACCGCCGATATGATTGCAGCCTCTGTCTTTAAGAACCTGAGGAATGGCATCGGTCATAATGCGACTGATTTCTCCCGTTTTCATGTCAGCCTTGCCGAGATTCTTGTTTCCGCTGAAATAGAAATATTCGCCGTCATTGGTAACGCCCTGAGAAGAAACGTTGTAATCGAACAGAACATAGGTGTTTTTGCCGACAACCTCCGCTCCGACGGGATCGGGCAGATTCTTCTCGTCAGCGCCGATAACAAGAAGCATTATTGCCGAAATCAGGGCTATGCACTTTTTGAAAATAACATAAGAGAATCCGAATTGAACCAAAAGAATCATCTCCAGCAAATTTTTATGATATTATATAACCCTTTCCCGAATAAGTCAAATATTTGTCAAAAAAATCCGCAGGCTTTTGGGTCTTGCGAAAACAGGCTGATAAAGCTATAATATAAGGCGACGGAGGTGATCCCGATGAACGAAAGACTGCCTTATTTAAGAAAAAAATCCATGAGCCTGCCCTTAACGCCCGGGGTCTATCTCATGAAAAACAAAAAGGGTGAAATAATCTATGTCGGCAAGGCGAAGGCTCTCAAAAACAGAGTCAGCTCATATTTCGGCTCTCAGAACAATCATACGACAAAGGTTCGCAAGATGGTCGAAAATGTCGAAGATTTTGATTATATCATGTGCGACAGCGAATTTGAAGCTCTCGTTCTCGAATGCTCGCTTATAAAACAGCACAGCCCGAAGTATAATATATTATTGAAAGATGACAAAGGTTATCACTATATAAAAATTATAAACGGCGAATGGAAAAATTTCTTTGCGGTCAAGCAGAGGCTTGACGACGGTGCGGAATATATCGGCCCGTATACAGGCTCTTACGGCATAACCAACGCCGTTGACGCCGCAAAAAAGATTTTTCTGATTCCGCAATGCACGAAGCTTTTTCCCCGTGATTTCGGCAAAAGCCGCCCGTGCCTGAACTTTTTCATCGGTCAATGTTCCGCTCCGTGCGCAGGCAAAATATCCCGTGAAGCGCATAACGAAGCGGTTGAACAAGCGATTGATTTTATAATCAACGGCTCGGGCAAGGCGGTTGAAAGCCTGACGGAAAAGATGCTCGAAGCCTCGGAAAATCTTGAATTTGAAAAAGCGGCGAAAATCAGAAATAAAATTGCGGCAATCAAAAAAGTTACCGAAAAGCAAAAGGTTGTTGCCGCTTCGGTTGAGGAACAGGATGTTTTTGCGCTTGTCTGCTCGGATTCCAAGGCTTGCCTTTCGGTTATCCGCTTCAGGGATTCAAAGCTTTACGACAGCGAGCATTTCATTTTTGACCTGCCCGAGGATCTGCCCGAGGCAAGGCATGAATTGATCAGAAGCTACTATTCAATGCGTGATTTTGTTCCACGCAGAATTGCCGTTGACGGCGAGGTGAATGACAGCGAGTTGCTTTGCGAATGGCTTTCATCTCTTGCGGGGCGCAAGGTCAGCATTGCCGTTCCGCAGAGAGGCGAACAGCATTCTCTCGTTGAAATGTGCCGCTCAAATGCGGCGCAGAAGCTTGCAATCTATCTCGGAAAGGGCGGCAAGGCAACGGCGGCTCTTGACGAGCTCGGCACTCTGCTCGGTCTGAAAGCTCCGCCCGAATTTATTGAATCATACGATATATCCCACACGGCGGGCAGCGAGAATGTTGCCGGAATGGTTGTTTTCAAAGGCGGAGTGCCTTATAAAAAAGGCTACCGCAGGTTTGCGATAAAGGGCTTCAGCGGTCAGGACGATTATGCGTCGATGGCCGAGGTGATAGAACGGAGGATTTTAAGATACTTTGAAGAAAAAGACAGCGGCGAGGGCTTCGGCAGACTGCCCGACCTGATTCTCCTTGACGGCGGCAGCGGTCAGGTCAACGCCGTGAAACCCGTTCTTGAAAAATACAGTCTTGACATTCCGCTTTTCGGCATGGTTAAGGATTCTCACCACAGAACAAGGGCTATAGCCTGCTCGGGCGATGAGCTTTCGCTGACTTCAAAAAGGGCGGCGTTTACGCTCGTTTCAACGATTCAGGAGGAGGTTCACCGCTATTCGGTCGAATATCACCGCACCCGCAGAAAGAACGCCTCCCTTTCTTCCTCCCTGACTTCGATTGATGGCATCGGCGAAGCCCGGTGCAAGGCTCTTTTGAAGCATTTCAAAACCGTCAAGGCTGTTTCTCAGGCAAGCATTGACGAGCTTGCGGCGGTAAAAGGCATGAATATAAATGCCGCAAAAGCGGTTTTTGAGGCATTTCACGGTCAAAAAAGCTGAAAAAAGGATGAAATTAACAACTTTTTTTCCTTTCGTTAACATTTGGTCTTGACATTCAATCGGAATTAGTGCGATAATAAAGTGATAATTCAGAGTTTACGCTCTGAGGAGGACAAACATGAGAGTAATAACCGGCAAAGCAAGGGGAACTACCTTGAAAACTCTTGAGGGCGTCAGCGTACGCCCGACGACAGACAGAGTTAAAGAGGCAGTTTTCAGTATTATACAGTTTGAAATTGAGGGTCGCCGTGTGCTTGACCTTTTTGCAGGCTCCGGTCAGCTCGGAATTGAAGCTCTGAGCCGGGGAGCGGAGAGCGCAGTCTTTGTTGACGCAGACAAGAACTCTGTCAGAGTAGTTAAGGAAAATCTTGCAAAAACAAAGCTTGAACAATTCGCATCGGTTGCTCAGACCGATTCGCTTGCCTTTCTCTCTATGACCGACAGGGTTTTTGACATTGCTTTTCTTGACCCGCCTTATCAGACGGGTCTGCTTCAGAAAGCGCTTGCTTCAATCGGCGCTCATATTGCACAGGGCGGTGTCGTTGTCTGCGAGCATCCGACGGAGGAAAAGCTCGACGACGGCTTTGACGGCCTTGCAAAGCAAAAGGACTACAGATACGGTAAAACGGAAATAACCGTTTATCGGAAGGAATGATAAAATGAAAACGGCAATCTGCCCCGGAAGCTTCGACCCCGTAACGGTCGGCCATGTTGACATCATTCATCGGGCGGCGAAGCTTTTCGATAAAGTCATTGTTGTTGTTATGATAAACTATCATAAGCCGAACAGCTATTTCACGGCATCCGAAAGAGTTGAACTTCTCAAGAGAAGCCTCGGCGATATAAAAAATGTTGAGATAGATATGTACAGCGGTCTGCTTGCCGAATATGCCGACAAAAAAGGAGCGTGCGCCGTTGTTAAAGGTTTGAGAGCCGTTTCGGATTTTGAATATGAATTCCAGCAGGCTTTGACAAACAAAAAGCTCAACCCCGAGCTTGAAACCGTTTTCCTGACCGCAAGCGCAGAGAGCATGTATCTTTCATCAAGCGTTGTTAAGCAGGTTTGCGAATTCGGCGGCGATATAAGAGAATTTGTACCCGCAGAGGTATGCGACGATATAATCAGCAGAATTAAAGAAAGGAACAGGTTTTCATAATGAATATTGAAAATTTACTTGACCAGATTGAAGATATCCTGGAGGCGGGTTCAAAGGTTCCCCTCTCATCAAAAATTGCCGTTGATGCAAACGCAATCAAAACCGCAATTGAGGATATCAGGCTCAATATGCCCAACGAGATAACTCAGGCAAGAGCCATTGTTGCCGACAGAAACAATATTCTCATCAAGGCAAAGGACGAAGCCGTCAACGCCGTTACGAGCGCTCAGGAAAAGTCAAGAGCCCTCACCTCAACCGCTGAGGATAAGGTTCGTTCTCTCATCCTCAAGACCGAGGACTACACAAAGAAGAAAATTGCCGACGCAGAGGCTCAGGCAAAGCAGATAATCAACACCGCAAACGAAGACGCAAAAATCATCAGAGCCAACGCTCAGCTTGAAGCTGCGGCAATGGTTGACAGCAGCGAAATCGTTATTCAGTCAAAGGCAACGGCAGAATCAATTGCCCAATCCGCTCAGGCGGAGGCTGCCTCAACAATCGCAGGCGCAAAGGCTCAGGCTGAAAACATCGTCAGCGCCGCAACCGAGCAGGCAGAGAGAACCATTGAGGAAGCAAGAAGCCGTTCCGACGAAGCGATTGAAAAAGCCAACAAGTGGTCGGCAGAAATCAAAATTTCTGCGGCAGACTTTATTGAGGACATAATGAAAACCGCTGACAGCGCAATTTCAACAAGCCTTAATGAAATCCAGACCGCAAGAGCAAACATCAAAACCGTTATCGGCAAAATCGAGCCGGGTTCTCAGACGGAATCGGAATAAAAAACAAACAGGCTGCCGCACTCTTCGCCTGAATGCGGCAGCCATTAATCTGCAATTTAATTACAGCTCGGAATCCTGAGCAATTGAAATATCATCCTCATATATTTCTTTCGCCCGTTCCATAATGGAATATTTTCTGATGCTGTTTCTGTAATAATAAATCAGCCTTTTCTCGCTGTCGGAGAGCAGGAGATTTTCCTTTTCGGCAATTGAAGCAAGAGCACTCGGAGCGCCGGCTTTAACCAACGGAGACGGTGCGGAAGAAGCCGGAGCTTCATCAGACTGAGAGAAGAACATGCCGAGAAAATCGTCAAGCGGCACATCGTAGAGAACGGAAAGCTTCATTATAGTATCGATTTCGGGTTTTCTTCCGGTTTCGTATTTTGAATAGGTTGTTCGATCGATTCCGATATAATCCGCAACCTTTTGCTGAGTCAAGTGCATCGATTTTCTGTATGCTTTCATAACCGTTCCGAGCTTTTTGGCATCGATACCTTCAAACGCTTTCACCTGTCCACCCTCCATTCCTCACTAATGATGTTTTAATTATACAGATTTGTATTTTAAAAATCAGTACATGTGCCAAATCATCACATTAATTTTTATTGTGAAAATTAATTCGGAGATTTTTCGGCATTCGGAAACGGAAACAAAATTAAATTACCCTTATCGGAGCAATTTTATGAATAAAGACATCTTTAAAAACACCAAATATTTTATTATCGATATGGACGGCACTTTTTATCTTGACGGCAACATTATCGACGGTTCTGCGGATTTTATCGAAAAAGTCCGTGAAAGCGGAAGAGATTTTTATTTCTTCACGAACAATTCGTCAAACAATGTTGAAGTGTGCAGGGCTAAGCTTGAAAAAATGGGCTTTCCCGTTGACGAAAAACGTGTTATAATCTCGTCACATGTTGCCGCCGCTTATCTCAACAAAAACTATCCGGGCAAAAGGGTGTTTCTGCTCGGCAACGAGAGGCTTACGGGCGACTTTGCCGCCTCGGGAATCAATCTTGTCAGCGAAGATCCGGATATTGTCGTTCTCGGCTTTGACACAACCCTGACTTACCAAAAGATTTGGGACGCCGTCAGATACATTGACGGCGGCGCAGTTTATCTTGCCACCCATCCCGACCTCAACTGCCCGACTGCAGACGGCTATATGCCTGACACGGGCTCAATGATAGAAATGTTTGCCGCTTCAACGGGCAAAAGACCGCTTGTGCTCGGCAAGCCCATGACGGCGACGGTTGACTACCTGACCGATATGCTCGGCTGTGAAAGAAGCGAGCTTGCCTTTATCGGCGACCGCCTTGCAACCGACATTGCAATCGGAGTTAACCACAATATCCCCTGCGCACTCGTTTTCAGCGGAGTTACAACCCCCGAGGAATACGAAAAATCGGATATCAAAGCAAGCGTTTGCGTTGAAAATCTTAAAGCGCTTGCCGAGTATCTCTGATCCCCTTTTCAATCGGCAGAAAAGCCGTTTCCATAAAGCGAAAATGTCAGTTCGTAACCTTCCTGACAGGCGCCTGCTCGGTGCCAATCAAAACTAAAGGCGCTGCTTGGCAGCAAAAGGAGCATGAAAAATGAAAAACAAAAAAATCACCTATCTCGTCCAAGGGGCGATGATAGCGGCAATCTATGCCGCCGCCACCTATCTCAGCGCAGTTTTCGGAATCGCATACGGCCCGATTCAGTTCCGTTTTTCCGAAGCGCTGACCATTCTTTCCGTCTTTACGCCTGCGGCAGTTCCGGGGCTTACGGTCGGCTGTGTTCTCGGCAACCTGACAAGTCCTTACGGAGTCTGGGACATAGTGTTCGGTTCGCTTGCAACCCTGCTTGCGGCAATAACCGCACGGATGCTCAGAAAAATACGGTTCAAGGGCTTCCCCGTGCTTTCCCTGCTGATGCCCGTTATATTCAATGCCCTGATCGTCGGAGCGGAAATTACATTCATTTTCCCGACGCAGGAGGCGAGCCTTGCGGCGTTCGTAATTGCGGCGCTTGAGGTCGGAGCGGGCGAGCTTGCCGTTTGCCTTATCGGCGGAATTCCGCTTTATTTCGGAATCAAAAAAACGGGCTTATTTAAGTAAAAAATTTCAGCCGTTCCGTTTGGAGCGGCTGTTTTTGTTTGGTTTATAAGCGGTTTTTCGTACATCATAAACGCATAATTGTTAATATACATATGTTTTTCGGTAGGAAACGCCGTCCTCAGCGTTCCGTTGGAATTGATGCATTTCACGGACAGCCGCAAGGCTACGATTTGGTT
>JAEDKI010000084.1 GCA_016295895.1 Clostridiaceae bacterium
CGGAGGAGAGATAGCCGAGAGTGTATGCCTCGAAAAGCTCAAGGCTGAGAGAAACTTTGGAAACATCCTTTTCGTCCTCTGCGGCGGTGTTTGCGCCGAAGCGGATACTGTCGCCGAAATCGTACAGGGAAAGACCGGGCATGACTGTGTCAAGGTCAACAACGCAGATACCCTCGTTTGTTTCGTTATCAAACATAACATTGTTAAGCTTTGTGTCGTTATGAGTTACACGCAGGGGAAGCTTGCCTTCGCTGAGCATGTCAACAAGAACCCGGCAGTCCTTTTCACGGGAAAGGACGAAATCAATTTCGCTCCGTGCTTCATCGGCTCTGCCTGAAAGGTTGCTTTCAACAGCCGCCCTGAAATCGGCAAATCTTGAAACGGTGTTGTGAAAATTCGGTATCGTTTCGTAAAGGCTGTCAATGGGATAATCCGCAAGCATTCCCTGAAATTTACCGAAAGCCTTTGCCGCATTGAAAAACACTTCGCTGTTTTCAATCTTCTGGCAGGAATGAGCGTTATAGACATAGTTATAGCACCGCCAGCAATGACCCTCGCTGTCGGTATAATAAGCTTTATCGTCTTTGGTGAAGAAAACGGTGAGGCATTCTCTTTCAATATCTCCGCCGTTCTGAAGAACCTTATTCTGCATATGCTTCGTCACGCCGACAACATTCTGCATGAGCAGGTCGGGATTTTTAAAGACATAAGTGTTAAGCTCCTGAACAAGATACTTGTTTTCATGGCCGTTTTCTTCGCAGAATTCAAATATATATGTATTATTAATATGGCCGTCATGGAGTTGGGTGACATTTTTCAGTTCTCCGCTGAATTTGAAGGTTCCGAGCAGCTCGGAAATCGTGTCAATTCTGTTATCTAACACAGGGTCACGCCTTTCTGATAATTATATTGCCGAAAAATTCGGGTCTGTGAAAATCCGGTTCGGGAGTTCCGACAGGGAAAAATGACCCGAAATGCGGATTCGCCGACAGCTCGGCGCATTTGTAAAAATTACCTTTGACCGTTGTTTCGCAAATGTGGAAATCCGTTTGAAAAAGCTCTGAAATAAAGCTTTCCGAAAGAATTATTTCGCATCCCCACGCTTTTGCTCCGTTTTCTTCAAGCTCCATGGGGATAACAGCAGGCTCAAGGTCGGTCAGTTCTTTAATAAACACTCTGTCGCTTCGGCATGTGCCGAGCTGTGAGAGATAAACGCCGTCTTTGTTAACCTCAACATTTATATAGCGGCTGTCGCCCTCAACGGGCATGAGAAACAGTTCAAGACAGCTGTCCGTATAAACCGGATCGTCCCGCTTTTTGCATTCGCAGCGAATGTTTTCTTCAAAAGACCAGAGCAGGGCATGAAGCCCCTCGCCCTCAACGGCAAACATTGCGGCGAAGCTTTCGGGGTGAGTTCCGCCCTCGGCTTCCCACGGGAAGCAGGAAATTCCGGCAACGGGAAAATTCCTTGCTTGGGCGGCGGATTTATAAATCGGAGCGATGTATTCCGTAAATATCCCTCGCTTTTCAAACGGTAACAAATTATATTAAGAAATTATGCAGAAAATTTTTTCGGTATTATATCTTCTTTGCATATGACATTGCGGGATAATTAATATCACTATAAAACGGGAGCATGATTTTCCATGCTCCCGGATTGATTTTACATTGCCTCAACGATAGCCTTGGTGTCTCTTGCAATAACAAGCTCCTCGTTGGTGGGAAGAACGAAAACTCTGACCTTTGAGGTCGGAAGTGAAATTTCGCCCTCCTTACCCTTGCGGAGAACCTCGTTCTGAGCTTCGTCGATTTCAACGCCGAGATATGTAAGATTCTTGCAGACATCTGCACGGAGATCGGTTGTGTTTTCGCCGATGCCGCCCGTGAATACGATGGCGTCAACGCCGTCCATTGCGGCAACATAGCTGCCGATAACCTTGCGGACCTGATATTTCAGAATGTTTCTTGCAAGATGTGCTCTCTCGTTGCCTGCTTCTTCGGCGGCAAGAACGTCTCTGTCATCACTGCTGATGCCCGAAATGCCGAAAACGCCTGATTTTTTGTTGAGAATTTCGCTTGTCTGAGCGGGAGTCCAGCCCTCTTTCTCCTGAAGGAAGGTGATAACCGAGGGGTCAACTGCGCCGCAGCGTGTGCCCATGATGAAGCCGTCAAGCGGGGTAAGACCCATGCTGGTGTCAACGCATTTGCCGCCCTTGACTGCGGTTATTGAAGAACCGTTGCCGAGATGGCAGGTGATAATTTTAAGATCCTTGATGTCTTTGCCCATAACCTCTGCACAGCGTGCGCTGACAAAGCGGTGAGATGTTCCGTGGAAGCCGTAGCGGCGAACCTGATATTTCTCATAATATTCATAGGGAACGGGGAAAATATAAGCCTCGGGGGGCATTGTTGAGTGGAACGCATTGTCGAAAACGGCAACCTGGGGAAGATCCTTGCCGAAAACATCAATGCAGGCTCTGATGCCCTGAATGTGAGCGGGGTTGTGAAGGGGAGCGAGGTCGCAGAGGCTTTCAATGCCCTCGATAACTTTTTCGTCAACAAGTACGCTCTTGTTGAAAAGTGCGCCGCCCTGAACTATTCTGTGACCGACAGCGGCGATTTCGTCAAGGCTGTCAATAACCTTTGCGTCGCCCTCGGTGAGAACCTTTTTAACCTCAAGAAAAGCCTCGGTGTGATTTTTGAATTCAACATCATATCCGAATTTTTTGCCGTCAGCGGTTGAGCCGCCGATTTTGCCGTCAACGCCGATTCTTTCGCAGTTTCCTTTTGCAATCATTTCCTCGGTGTTCATATCAAAAAGCTGATATTTGAGAGAAGAACTTCCGCAGTTAATAACAAGAACTTTCAATTTCAACACTCCTATTAAGAGAATATTTAGCTTGATTTAAGCCTGTAACTGTTATATTATATACTTATTGAATAACTTTTTCAAGTATTTTATCAGAAACAATTTATATACGGAGAGAAGCACACATGAATACAGCGGGAATTATAGCCGAATACAACCCTTTTCATAACGGCCATGCCTATCTCATTCAAAAGGCGAAGGAGGCGGGAGCGGACTGCATTGTTGCGGTCATGAGCGGAAATTTTGTTCAGAGGGGAGAGCCTGCTCTGTTCAGCCATCCGATAAGAACAAGGGCGGCGCTGATGAACGGAGCAGACCTCGTTTTGCAGCTTCCCGTCATTTATGCGCTTTCGGGCGCTCAGAGCTTTGCCGGGGCGGGCGTTTCGCTTCTTGAAGCTCTCGGCTGTGTTGATTCGCTTGTTTTCGGCTCCGAATGCGGAAGCACCGAGAAGATAACGGAGGCGGCAATTGCGCTTTCGGGCGAAGAAATCAAGCCGCTGATTTCGGAAGAACTGAGCAAGGGCATTTCTTTTGCTTCGGCAAGAGAAAACGCTCTCAGAAGAATCAGCCCGGAGAGTGCGGATATAATCCGCACGCCGAACAATATTCTCGGCGTTGAATATGTGTCTGCAATCCGCAGAATCGGCGGCGGAATGAAAGCCGTGACATTTGCAAGAGAGGGAGCTGAGCATGATTCTGCCAAAGCCTGCGGTTACTCCGCTTCGGCTTCAATGATAAGAGAAAATTTCAGAAACGGGGCAAAATGGAGAAAATATGTTCCGGAAAATGCGGCGGAGCTTTATTCCGGGGCGGAGACGGCGGACATATCGGGAATAGAAAGAGCAATATTATACCGATTGAGGACCGCAGACGCAAGGGAAATTTCTCAGGCTCCCGATGTCAGCGAAGGCATTGAAAATCGGATTGCTTCTGCGGCGGTTCAAGCAACAAGCCTTGAGGAGCTTTATTCGCTTGCAAAAACGAAAAGATATTCACATGCGAGAATCCGCAGAATTGTTCTGAATTTCTTTCTCGGAATAACCGCAAAGGAGCTTGAAATTCCCGTTCCTTATATCAGAGTTACGGGCTTTACCGAAAGGGGAGCCGGGCTTATAAGGGCGGCTCGGGAAACGGCTCGCTTGCCGATTATAACAAAGGCGGCGGATATCCGCCTGCTCGGTGAGGAAGCCCAAACGGTATTTTCGGCAGAATGCAGAGCGGGCGATATCTATTCGCTGTGTCTGCCGGGCGTCAGACCCTGCGGAGATGAAAAAAGCTTCAGACCGATAATTCTATAAGGAAAAAAGATTTAAATTATTAAACAGAAACCGATTACAGACTGTTTCCCGAAAGGAATCGGTCTGTAATTTTTTATTCCGATAGCGGATTTTTATTTTATAAATATTGGAAATTGTTTTTTTAAACAAAAGCAGAGAAAAGTCAGAATCTTATCGGCAGAATCAACAAAACTCAAAAAATATTTAACAAAAAATTTTTTAAAAAATATTAAAATTTCGTATGAGTGCACAAATTGTTCGTTTCAGGCAAAAAAGTTTGAAAAAAAGGATTGACAATTTGACTTTTTAAGATTATAATGCTATCCTGCATATTATAATGGAATATATTCACTTATAATTTATAAAATTCTGTCTCTATTTTTATAGATTATAAGAGAAATTCCTGCAATAAGATTCGGCTTTCCGAAATGGAAATGGAAGATTAAAAGAAACGGAGTGATTTAGCCTAATGCTGAAAATGAATCCCGTTAAACGAGGAAGCTGCACCCGCATGAGCTTCGGAAAAATCAAAGAGGTTATGGAAATGCCCAACCTCATTGAGGTTCAGAAGGCTTCATACCAATGGTTCATTGAAACCGGGCTCAAGGAGGTTTTCCGTGATACTGCGGACATCACGGATTACACGGGCAACTGGGTGCTGAGCTTTATCGATTATCGAATGGACGACAAGCCCAAGTATACCGTTCGTGAGTGCAAGGAGCGTGACACAACCTACGCCGCACCCATGAGGGTCAGAGTCCGTCTGCAAAACAAGGAGACGGGCATCATCAAGGAATCCGAAGTATTCATGGGCGATTTCCCGATTATGACAGAGAGCGGAACCTTTGTCATCAACGGCGCAGAGAGAGTTATTGTTTCTCAGCTTGTCCGTTCACCCGGCGTTTATTACGGAATGACCCACGATAAGACCGGTATCGAGCTTTACACCAGCACCATCAACCCCAACAGAGGCGCATGGCTCGAATACGAAACAGATGCAAACGACATATTCTATGTCCGCATCGACAAAAACAGAAAAATCTATATCACTACGTTTATCCGTGCTCTCGGTCTGAGCTCAAACGATGATATCCGCCGTTTCTTCGGCGATGATCACAAGCTTGAGATGACGATGGAAAAGGACGAGACCCGCAACACCGAAGAAGCTCTTATGGAGGTCTTCAAGAAGCTTCGTCCCGGAGAGCCCGTTACTCTTGAATCCGCTCAGCAGCAGATTGATAATCTGTTCTTCGACCCCCACAGATATGACATTTCCAGGGTCGGCCGTTACAAATATAACAAGAAGCTTTCAATGCTCAACCGTCTTCCCGGCTGCACGGTTGCTCAGCCTGTTATTTCCGAGTATACGGGCGAGCTTATTGCAGAGCCCGGCGAGGTTCTGACAAAGCAGAAAGCCATCGAAATTGAGCAGGCAGGCGTTATGAGAGTTGTCGTTGCCTGCGAGGACGGCACCGAGTTGTTCGTTATTTCAAACGGCATGGTTGAGCCCGCAGCTCTCCTGCCCGCAGAAATAACCGCAGACGAGCTTGAAGAAATCGGAATCAACGAAAAGGTTCGTTTTTCTGTTCTCCACGAAATACTTGAAAAGTGCGGCGACGATAAGGAAGCCCTGCTTGCCGAAATGGCTGAGCGCTGCGACGACCTTATTCCCAAGCACATCATCGTTGACGATATATTCGCATCCGTTAACTATGTCAACTGCCTGACCAAGAGAGTCGGCAATGTTGACGATATAGATCATCTCGGCAACAGAAGAATCCGTTCCGTAGGCGAGCTGCTTCAGAATCAGTTCAGAATCGGTCTTGCAAGAATGGAGAGAGTTGTCAGAGAGAGAATGGCAATTCAGGCTCAGGAGGATGAAGATAAGATCACTCCGCAGACTCTTATCAACATCCGCCCCGTAATGGTTGCAATCAGAGAGTTCTTCGGTTCTTCGCCGCTCTCTCAGTTCATGGATCAGTCGAACCCGCTTGCAGAGCTTACTCACAAGCGCCGTCTTTCGGCTCTCGGCCCCGGCGGTCTTTCAAGAGACAGAGCCGGATTCGAGGTTCGTGACGTTCACTATTCGCATTACGGCAGAATGTGCCCCATTGAGACCCCCGAAGGTCCCAATATCGGACTTATTTCATATCTTGCTTCTTTCGCAAGAATCAACAAATACGGCTTCATTGAAGCTCCGTTCAGAAAGATAGATAAAGAGACGGGCGTCGTTCTCGACGAGGTTGAATATATGACCGCCGACACCGAGGATGAATTCATCGTTGCTCAGGCTAACGAGCCTCTTGACGAGAACAACCGCTTTGTCAAGCCCAAAATCACCGCAAGATACAGAGACGAATTCCTTGAAATCGACAACAACATGGCGGACTACATGGATGTTTCGCCCAAGATGGTTGTTTCGGTTGCAACGGCTCTCATTCCCTTCCTTGAAAACGATGACGCCAACCGTGCCCTCATGGGTTCAAACATGCAGAAGCAGGCAGTTCCGCTGCTTAAAACAGTTGCTCCCATCGTCGGAACGGGCATGGAATATAAAGCTGCAGTTGACTCCGGAGTTACAGTTCTTGCAAAGAAATCCGGTATCGTAACCAAGGTTTCTGCAGACAGCATCGAGATGAAAAACGACGACGGAACCATGGATCAGTATGAGGTTATCAAATTCATGCGTTCCAACCAGGGCACCTGCGTTAACCAGCGCCCGATAGTTTCCGAAAATCAGAGAGTTCAGGCGGGCGAGGTCATCGCCGACGGCCCTGCAACCGACCACGGCGAGCTGAGCCTTGGCAAAAACGCCCTTGTCGGCTTCATGACATGGGAAGGCTACAACTACGAGGACGCCGTTCTCATCAATGAAAAGCTTGTCAGAGACGATGTTTACACATCGATTCATATTGAAGAATACGAGACCGAAGCGAGAGACACCAAGCTCGGCCCCGAAGAAATCACGAGAGATATTCCGAATGTCGGCGACGACGCTCTCGGAAATCTTGATGACAGAGGAATTATCAGAATCGGCGCCGAGGTTCACTCGGGCGATATCCTTGTCGGTAAGGTAACTCCCAAGGGAGAAACCGAGCTGACGGCTGAAGAAAGACTTCTCCGTGCGATCTTCGGCGAAAAGGCAAAGGAAGTCAGAGACACTTCCCTTAAAGTTCCTCACGGCGAATACGGTATTGTTGTTAATGTTGAAGTATTCACAAGAGAGAACAGCGACGAGCTTTCACCCGGAGTCAATAAGGTTGTTCGCTGCTACATCGCTCAGAAGCGTAAGCTTTCAGTCGGCGATAAAATGGCGGGTCGCCACGGTAACAAGGGCGTTGTTTCAAGAATCCTTCCTCAGGAGGATATGCCTTTCCTTCCCGACGGCACACCGCTTGATATAGTTCTTAACCCCCTGGGCGTTCCCTCCCGAATGAACATCGGTCAGGTTCTCGAGGTTCACCTCGGCTTTGCCGCAAGGTCTCTCGGAATCAATGTTATGACCCCTGTTTTCGACGGCGCACACGAAGAAGATATAACCGAAGCTTTCAAGGAAGCAAACCGTGTTGCCATGGAGAAGGCCGAGAAAGAGGCTCTTGAAAAGGGCGTTGAGTTTGACCCCTCAAAGGTTCCTCAGCTTCGTCTTGACGGCAAAACCATCCTTACCGACGGCAGAACCGGCAGAAAGTTTGATAATCCCGTTACCGTCGGCGTTATGTATTACCTCAAGCTTCATCACCTTGTTGACGATAAGATTCATGCCCGTTCAACAGGCCCCTATTCGCTTGTTACTCAGCAGCCTCTGGGCGGTAAAGCTCAGTTCGGCGGTCAGCGTTTCGGCGAAATGGAAGTCTGGGCGCTCGAGGCATACGGCGCAGCTTACACTCTTCAGGAAATTCTTACCGTTAAGTCGGACGATGTTGTGGGCAGAGTCAAGACCTACGAAGCAATCGTCAAGGGCAAGAATGTTCCCACACCCGGTATCCCCGAATCCTTCAAGGTTCTCATCAAAGAGCTTCAGGCGCTTGCGC
>JAEDKI010000085.1 GCA_016295895.1 Clostridiaceae bacterium
CGGATTCTGACCTGTAATCTGTTCTTTTTTCTTATTATTCAGCCGTTATGCAAACAATGCGTTGAATGCATCAACAACCGGTGCAAGGGCTCTGCTTATTGCTTCGCTGATGCTCTTGAAAATCAGGTTGATAGTTATGGGCAGCATTTCGGAATAGCCTGCCGTTCCGTAATTATCATAGAGCCAAAGGCTGAGCTTCTCGAAGAAATCCGAGGATTCCTCCTCCTCGCCTTTCGCTCCGTATCTTCCGATTTTAACAAGGATGGCGTTGAGTCTTTCCTGAGCCGCTTCGGCTTCTCCGGGAACGGCTACGGTGTTATCAAGCATCGCTTCTGCCTGAGCAATCGCCGCCGCAAGCTCTGCCGCATCCTCTGCGCTCAGAGTTGAGGGGTCAATGGCTTTTGCGTCGGGAAGCATATCCTTGCGGAGCTTCTTTGTGTTTCTGCCCGTGTTGAACTGAGGATATTCGGGGAGAGAATATACATCCTCGATATCGTCGGTTGAAAGAATACGGGTTGCAAGCTTCATAATGATATCGTTACTGCCCGTGCTTTCGTGATTCTGATTGTCAAAATAGAAAGTCGTGTCGGGCAGAAGACCTGCGGAAGCGTCAACCGCTCTGTCGGGTGAAATGTGGTTATGGTCGGGGTTTGTGCAATTGGTGTTCGCCTGAACATAACCCTCGGGGAGAGCTTCGCCGACATTTGCGCTGACAGCGCCCATTGAGGTTGAATCAAGCTGAATGATTCCGTCGGCGTTCTCCTTATCCCATGATGTGCCGACGTTGTAAATCTTGCAGTCGTAATCAACGACATCATAGACCTTAACGCCGTTTTCAACAAGTCTGAGAATGTTCTTATCCGAATTGAGCTGAGCCTGATAATAAATATCGGTCTGGCGTCTCAGCTCTGCCTTTTCGGGAGAGGAGAGAAGCTTGTTTGCCGCAGACTCATAATCCCTTGAGGGAACAAGAGCCCACATATTTGTGCTTGTTGAAAGCACCGAAACAAGGCCGTCAACCGCCGAATGCAGGCACTTCATAAGAACCTCATCGGGGAAGATTCTCAGCACG
This sequence comes from Clostridiaceae bacterium, assembly GCA_016295895.1. Classification (GTDB taxonomy): domain Bacteria; phylum Bacillota; class Clostridia; order Oscillospirales; family Acutalibacteraceae; genus CAG-177. The sequence goes on from JAEDKI010000085.1 coordinate 1,073, forward strand.
GATTCAATCATCCTTGCCTGATCATAATCCATAAGCTCCTCAAGGAAGCCGTTGTAGAGATAGTCTTTATCATAGAAAGTTATATTGCCGTTGAAAACATCGCCGACAATGCTTGAACCGTCAAGAGCGGGAACAATATAGACAACCTTGTTGAGGTCTTTATAAATTTCGGGATAATATTCAAGCAGGCCGTTGGCAATCGTTCCGCCGAGGCTGATGGGAACGATGTTTACCTTATCGTGACCCGTCTCCGATTTAACCATCTGAATGAAATCGTAAAGCTCGTTAACGATTGCAATGTTGTTGCCGAATGAATTGTAGGCGAAGTAATAAAGATGATCCTCGCCGACCTGAGCGGCATAGTCCTGAAGCGGAACGGAATCGTAAATCTCGCCTTTTTCGTATTCACTGCATTCCGCAAGCGAATAAGGATATCTTTCAAGCTTTATGTTGCCCGTTGAATTGCCGTTGTTGTCACTTGCGTTAACCGCAAAGCACATTGCGACAGCTTCGCCCAGAGCCTTTGAAAGCCCGACATCATGCTGAGTGACGAGCGTCAGAAGCAGGGGAACAAGAAGCTTTTTAACAAGCGCAGGCACATCAACATAGGCGGGGAAGCAGTTGATTTTGTTGCCGTTATCGTCAAGAACATATTCGCCGTTGTCATCGGTCAGCCAGACATTGCTCTGACCGATGCCGTGAATAACGATTGTCGGGCAATTATCGCAGTTGCCGCCGCAAGCCGTTTTTGTTTCGGCGGCGGAAGCACCGACCGCTGCGATTGAAACAAGCATCGCAAGCGCAAGAACAAATGCAATTATTCTTTTTTTCATTTTCGGTTTTCCCTTCCGTTATCTGAATATTCTGTCAAACAGGCTGCCGCCTCCGAGAGTTTTGAGGAGGAACAGGCTGAAATTCTCAGCGGCTTTTTCAACATAAGGAGCAAGCTTTGAAGGCTCTTCCTCGGGCTGATATCTGCCGACCTTAACAAGAATATCCTTGAGTCTCTGATCTGCGGCGTCAACTCTCTCTGCGTCAGCAATTGTCAATGCAAGAACCGCTTCGCCCTCGGCGATTGCCGCAGTCAGCTCTGCCTTATCCTCTGCGCTGAGGTTTGCATTATTCTCAAGCTCATCCTTAGCGTCGGGAAGTCTCCAGCGGCGGATGCCCTTTGTGTTGCAGGTATAGTTGAACTGAGGATATTTTTCGGGATTGTCGTGAACATTTGAAACCTCGCCGACAAAGATAGCCTTTGCAAGATTCAGAACAACATCGTTATTGCCGACCTCATGGTGCTGATTGAGGAAAATCCATGTGTTGTCGGGAAGAACGGCGGTTGAAGCGTCAATCTTGTTGTCGGGGGAGATATAGCTGTAATCGGGGTAATCGGGGTTGGTGTAAGCCTGCTTGTATCCCTCGGGGAGAGTCTGACCCGCAGGTGCGCCCGTTGCGCCCATTGTGGTTGAGGACATATTGATGATTCCGTCGGTGTTGACTTTGTTTGCGGAATCAACGATGTTGAAGAAGCTGTACATCTGCTCGCCGAAAGCAAGGTTTGAGCCTGAAATCGAGTTAACCTTTACGCCGTCGGCAACAGCGGCAAGAATGTTGTCATTGAGGTTGAGCCTTGCCTGCTGGAAACGGTCGGTTTTAGCTCTGAGCTCCGCTTTTTCGGGGGAGCTGAGGTATTTATTTGCAAGAGCCTCGTATCTGTATGAGGGAACCATCGCCCACATCTGCGGGCAGTTAATCATAATCGTGTCAAGGATTGCGCTGATTGCGCCCGAAAGGAGTGCGTCAACTCCCGAACGGGGAAGAATGTGAAGCACGGTATTGATGATATAGCCGAGAGTGGGGTCGTCATTCTCTTCTTCCATGATGCCCGCAATATACTCGTGATAAAGATATTCGTCTGAAAGATTCCACTTTCTTGCGTACATATCAGCAACGATATCCGTTCCGTTAAGGCAGGCAACGGCGTTAACTATCTGATCAAGATCTTCATGGCCGTATTTGTCAAGATAAGCGGTAAGGATAGTACCGCCGAGGCTGACGGGGAGGAACGAAACCTTATCGTGACCCGTCTGTTCCTTAACCATTTTGATATATTCATGCAGCTCGTCAGCCGATTCCATGGGATCGCCGACAAGGTTGAAGGTGAACATATAAATATGGTCGCCGCCGATCTCATTTTCGAGAGCCTGAATGGGAACCATTCTGTAGAGCCACTGAATATCGTCTTCCGTCATTTCGGAAATGGGGTGATTCCATCTCTTTGTCTGAAGATTCTCAACATGATTGCCGTTGTCATCGCATTTCTGAATTGAGAACAGATAGCTTGCGGCTTCATAAGCGGCTTTGTCAAGGCCGACATTATGCTGAGTCAGAACCGTTGCAAAAATGCTGAACAGAAGCTTGGGAACTATCTTGATTATGTTGCGGGTTTCGAGAATCAGCAGAGTTCCGCCGATCTGCTTGCCGTCTGAATCAAGCACGGGCTCGTTATTTTCATCATAAAGATAAGTAGGCGAATGATTGATACCGGGAAGAATAATAACCGGCGAATAATCGCAGTTGCATTCTCCGTCTGCTGCGCTCGCAACGGCTGCCAGAGCTCCGCTTGAAGCAAGCATTGCAGCGCAAAGAATAAGGGATATCATCCTTTTCCATCCTTTTTTCATTTTGTTTGCACTCTCCTTTGGTGGATCGGTTGAACTACCGATAAATATTCAGTTTATGTTAACACATTTTTTATATAATTTCAACAATTTATTTAAAATAATTATATCGATTTTTTATTTGATTTCAAAACTCGTTTTTTACTTGACGGCAAAAGGCGGAAAGTGGTATTATGTATTGTCGGGGAATGCCCTCTGCGGTGTTTCTCGTTCGGGAGGAATAACTGAAAATGATAAAAAATATAATTTTTGATATGGGCGGGGTTCTGATTGACTATAACCCCGAAAAAACTCTTTATTCAATTTTTGACAGGCAGACCGCCGATATTTTGCTCAAAGAAATATTCAGAAACCCGATATGGGCGGATAAGGACAGGGGAATCATCACTCCCGAAGAAATAATCGAGAAAAAACGCTCGGTTATTCCGCCGCAGGCTCTTGAAAAGGTCAGCGAAATGGTTGATAATTTCTATCCCTACATGCCCCCGTTTGAAAAGATGTACGGCTTTATCGAACGGCTCAAAGCCAACGGCTACGGCATTTATCTGCTCTCCAACGCCTCATCGGATTTTCACATTCACAGGCAGGGGATTCCCGCCCTTTCGCTCTTTGACGGCTGCCTTATTTCAGCCGATTATAAGCTGCTTAAACCCGAAAAAGAAATATATTTAACGCTTTTTGAGAAATTTTCGCTGATTCCCGAGGAATGCTATTTCATTGACGATGTTCAGGCGAATATTGACGGAGCAAAAGCCGCCGGCATGGACGGCCATTGCTACAGCCACGGCGATATTGAAATTCTCAAAAAAGCTTTGACAGAAGCAGGAATCAATATATGAACTGTTACACCGAAATTGCAAAATCCGTTCCCGAATTTCTCGCTCTTGCTTCGGCGATAAGAAAAAACCGCCTGCCTGCGGGCACAACGGGGCTTGCCAATATCCACAAGGCGCACATCATTGCGTCGCTCTGCATGAGCCTGATGCGGAAAGCGGTTGTCATCGCTCCCGACGAGGCTCAGGCAACAAGGCTTCGGCAGGATATGGAAGGCTTCGGCATAAATGCCCTGCTTTTCCCTGCGAGAGATTTATCCTTTCGGTCTCTCGAGACCGTTTCAAGAGAATATGAACACGCCCGCCTGAAAGTGCTTGACAAGATGCTTTCGGGCGATTTTGACGCAGTTGTTTTGTCCGCAGAGGCGGCTTCTCAGCTCACCGTTCCACCCGCAAGGCTCATGGGCAACAGCTTTTCGGTTGAAGCGGGCGGAGATTACGACATCGGAGAGCTGACGCTGAACCTCGTCAAATGCGGCTACACCCGAAGCGAACAGGTTGACGGCGCAGGTCAGTTCGCCGTCAGAGGCGGAATTCTCGATTTCTTCCCTCCCGATTCAAAACAGCCCTGCCGAATTGAATTCTGGGGCGATTCGGTTGACAGCATTTCATTCTTCGACCCCGAAACTCAGCGAAGAACCGATTCCGCCGACGAAATAAGAATAACTCCCGCAAGAGAAATTCTCTGCGAGGACGGCGTTCTCTGCGAAATGATAAAGCGGCACATTGCCGAAAAGAAAATTAAAGGCGAAGCCCTGAAAAGCCTTGAAGAAGATATTGACCGCCTTGAAAACGGCATTCATCTTTCGTCTCTTGATAAATATATGCCTCTGATTTATCCGGGTTGCGGCGGTATATTCGACTATGCAAAGGACTGCATGCTTTTCGTCTGTGAAAGCTTTTCGGTCAAGGATAAATTCGATTCAACCTGCCGACTTCTGAACGAAACGGTCAAGGGGCTGTTTCAGGACGGCGTTCTCTGCAAGGGACTTGACCGCTTCTGCATTCAACTTCCCGAGCTTTTTGCTCTTTATGAAAAATTCGACACGGTTTATCTCGATAATCTGCCGAGAGGAAGCTTTGACACTCCCGTCAAGGAGCTGATAACCTTCACCGCAAAGCAGATAAGCCCGTGGAACGGCTCGTTTTCCGCTCTCACGGAGGATTTGGCTTCCGTCAAAAAAGCGGGTCGGTCATGCGCCGTGCTTGCGGGAACGGAAAAGGCGGCAAAAACTCTTGCCGATGACCTTGAAAATGAGGGAATCCCCGCTCTTTTCTGCCCGTTTCCGCCTGCGGAAATTCCGAAAAAGACAGTCTGCGTGCTTCCCGGAGCGCTTTCGGCAGGCTTTGAATATCCCTCGGCAGGTTTTACGCTCTTAACCTACCGAAGCAGGGCAGTCACCGCAAGAAAGACTTCGTCCGCCGCTAAAAAAGGCGGCAAAGCGGCTTTCAATAACCTTGATGAGCTTCACAGGGGCGAATATGTTGTTCATTCCGCTCACGGTATCGGAATTTTTGAGGGAATAACCAGCCTTGACGCTTCGGGAACAACCAAGGATTACATTAAAATTCAATATGATAAGGGCGACATTCTCTATGTGCCCGTAACTCAGCTTGACCAGGTTTCAAAATATATCGGCCCGAAAAGCGATGAAAAACCGCTCAAGCTTAACAAGCTCGGCGGCAAGGATTGGCAAAAGACCCGTTCAAGGGTCAAGAGCGCCGTTAAGGACATGGCAAAGGAGCTTATAGAGCTTTATTCAAAGCGTCTGAAGGTTCAGGGTCACGCCTTTTCGCCCGATATCGATATGCAGAACGATTTTGAACGCCGCTTTGAATTTGTTGAAACCGAGGATCAGCTTCGCTGTATCCGTGAAATCAAAAAGGATATGGAAAAGCCCTATCCCATGGACAGACTTCTTTGCGGAGATGTCGGCTTCGGCAAAACCGAGGTTGCGCTCAGAGCGGTGTTCAAGTGCGTTGCGGACGGAAAGCAATGCGCCATTCTTGTTCCGACAACGATTCTTGCCTTGCAGCATTATCAGACAATTCTGAAACGCTTTGAGGGCTTCCCTGTTGAAGCGGGAATGCTTTCAAGATTCTGCACAAAAAAAGAGATTGAAAAAACTCTCAACGGCTTGCGACGGGGCTCGGTGGATATCGTAGTCGGCACTCACCGCCTGATTTCAAAGGATGTCAAGTTCCGTGACCTCGGTCTTATCATCGTTGACGAGGAACAGCGGTTCGGAGTTGCTCAAAAAGAAAAACTCAAAACGCTTTTCCCCGCTGTCGATGTGCTGACCCTGACGGCAACCCCGATTCCGAGAACGCTCAACATGGCGATGACGGGAATCCGTGATATGTCGGTGCTTGAAGAAGCTCCGCAGGACAGACAGCCCGTTCAGACCTATGTTATCGAGCATAACATGGGCGTGCTTGCTCAGGCGATGGAGCAGGAGCTTCGCAGAGGCGGTCAGGTATACTATTTATATAATAGAGTTGAGGATATCGAACGAAAAGCCGCCGAAATAAAGGCGCTTCTGCCCGAAGCGAATGTCGGCATCGGCCACGGAAAGATGAGCGAGGACGAGCTGAGCGAAGTCTGGCGAAGGCTTTTAGAGGGCGAAATAGATATTCTCGTTTGCACAACGATAATCGAAACGGGCGTTGATGTGCCGAATGTCAACACGCTGATTATCGAAAACGCTGACCGCATGGGTCTTGCACAGCTTCATCAGATCAGAGGCAGAGTCGGCAGATCCTCACGCAGAGCGAGCGCATATTTCACCTTCACAAGGGGCAAGCAGTTAACCGAAATCGCAACCAGACGGCTTGACGCCATAAGAGAATTCACCGAATTCGGTTCGGGCTTCCATATTGCCATGCGTGACCTTGAGCTGAGAGGAGCGGGCAATGTTCTCGGCTCGAATCAGCACGGCCACATGGAGTCTGTCGGCTATGAAATGTATATAAAACTGCTTGAACAGGCGATAAGCGAGGAAAAAGGCGAAGCACCCGCCGCTCCCGAAAAGGAATGCACAATCGATTTGCCCATTGACGCTCACATTCCCGAGGATTATATCGACAGCGTTCCGCAAAGGCTTCAGATTTACCGCAGGATTGCGGATATCAAGACGGACGACGACGCATCGGATGTTATCGACGAGCTTGTTGACCGCTTCGGCGACCCGCCCGGATGCGTTGAGGGGCTTATAAGAATTGCCCTGCTCAGAGGCAAGGCGGCAAGGCATGATATTTATGAAATCACCAATCAAGGCGATAAGATTATTTTCAGAATCAATGTGCTCGATATGGAGAAAATCTCCCTTGCCTCCGCTCATCTCAAAGGTCGCTTCGTTGTCGGCGCAGGCGGCGGAAAGCCGTATATTTCGGTTAAAATGCTGAAAGGCGAAAACCGCCTCGGACTTATCGACCGTGTTCTCGGCTACATGGACGGCGAAAACGAAAAATAAG
>JAEDKI010000086.1 GCA_016295895.1 Clostridiaceae bacterium
TGACCCTCTGCTTGTAAGGCAGATGCTCTCCCAGCTGAGCTATGCTCCCACATCGGCGTCGCTTTCGTCAAGCGACGTGCTATATAATACACTACTTTACCGAAAATGTCAACCCTTTTTTTAAAAAAATTTCAAAAAATTTGATATATTTTTTAAATGCTTTCTGCGAGCTTTTTTATTTCTGAAGATGAAAATACATAACGCTTATCGCAGAAGTGACATTCAACCTCTGTTTGCGGTTCCTGAGCCATTTCGTTAAGCTCGTTTTTGCCCAGACTGATGAGCGCATTCGTTACCCGCTCTTTTGAACAGTTGCATCTGTATTCGGGGCTTGACGAGTCAAGGGTCTCAAGCTCAAAGCCTTTCAGCACCTTGCGGCAGATGTCCTCGGGGCTCATTCCGTCCGAAAGCATCTTTGTTACGGGTTCAATATCCTTGATACATTCCTCAACCTTATCAATCGTATCATCAAGCGCCGTTGGCAAAAGCTGAATAATGAAACCGCCCGCCGCTTTGATTGATAAATCGGGGTTAACAAGCACTCCGAGAGCGCATACGCTCGGAATCTGCTCGCTGACCGCAAAATAGCTTGTGATATCCTCGGCAATCTCGCCCGATACTATCGGAGTCTGCCCGATATAAGGCTCTTTCAACCCGAGGTCTTTCATAACGGTTAAGCCGCCGTTTTTACCGACAGCGCCCGCAACATCAAGCTTGCCTTTTGAATTGAGAGGAATCTCAACAACGGGATTCTCAACATATCCTCTGACATTTCCGCTGCTGTCCGAAACGGCAATCAGCGTTCCCGCAGGTCCGCCGCCGTTGAGGCGCAGGGTCAGGCTGTCGTCACGCCCTTTGAGAACCGCTCCCATTAATGAAGCTGCCGTCAGAAGCCTGCCCAATGCGGCAGAGGTTACGGCAGAGGTCTTGTGAATCCGCTCCATGCGGTTGATTATATCGGTTGTGTCCGCCGCAATGACGGTTAAGGTTCCGTCAACGGAAATCATTCTGACAAGTTCATTCATATTATCACTTCTTCCTTGCTGAAAATACCGCTCTCTCGCTGTCAGGAGCGGCTTTTTCGGTTGTCATGTCGTCATATACCCCCATGAGCTCAAAGCCCGTCTCGGAGAGCAGCGAGGCGATTAAATCAAGGTCATATGCCTGCTCGGTGAAGCTTTCGCCCGAGCGGTAATATACGCCGTCCTCCTCCTCAAAAAAGTCAAGAAGTATATCAACGCTGTTGTCGTTTTCATTATAGTTATTCTGCCAGACGCAGAACAAATCGTCAAATTCATAAACGAAAGCATTGTCAGCCAGAATCTCTCTGTGCTTATAAACCGTGTTGACATCAAAAATGAACGCTCCTCCCTTGTTCATAAAGAGGGAAACACGCTCAAAGGTTTTTCTGACATCATCAACGCACGGCAGATGATTGATGCCGTCAAGAACGCATATGGCGCAGTCAACCGTGCCGTAAAGGTCGATGCTCTGCATTTCCTGATTCAGAAGCAGAATCTGTTCGCCCGATTCAAAGGCTTTTTGCCTTGCGGCGTTGAGCATTCCGACGCTGCTGTCAACCCCGATAACATCAAAGCCCTTTTGAGCCATTTTAACCGACATACTGCCCGTTCCGCAGCCGAGGTCAAGCAGAATTCCGCCTTTTATTCCGCACAGTGAAAGAAGCCTGCAAAAATAATCTGCACGCTTCTCATACTCAACATTATCGGTCAGACGGTCGTAAAACCGTGAAAAGTTATCATACGGCATTTTTATCGTCCAGCCTCTTGAAAATTTCCTCATATCCGTTGCAACCGTACTGAAGCGAGCGGTTGACACGGCTGATGGTTGCGGTGCTTGCGCCCGTTTCGGCAACGATATCGCTGTAAACCTTTTTATCTCTGAGCATTTTTGCAACAACTATTCTCTGAGAGATTGCCTTTATTTCGGAGACCGTGCAAAGATCTTCAAAGAAATCATAGCATTCTTCAAGAGTTTCAAGATTCAGAATAGCTTCAAACAAAAAATCAACATTCTTATCTTTAATCTTATTGCTCATTGCAAAACCGCCTTTCATACTTTCATGCTTTAATATTTTAACACATGAAAAGAAAAAAGTAAATAACCATTTTGTGAATTTTCAAATAATTTTAAAACCAATGCGTTGACGGCAGACTTCGGTCTGTTATTTTATCAGATCCTTTACTACCTCTCCGGCGATAATAAGCCCTGCAACCGAAGGGACAAAAGCGTTGCTTCCCGGAACCTGACGCCTTATTGTGCACTTTCTTTTTGTTCCCTCAGGGCAGATGCAATGATACTTGCAACTATTTATCATATGAAATAAAGCCAAAAGCAGGGAACGACCGGTGTTCAATCTCTGCTTTTGGCTTTTTATCAGATTACATAATCATCAAAACTGCGATTGCCGTAATTATCCAGAATATCCTGCAACGTTATATTGTCAAGGTAATCGGTTATTGCTTTATAAAGCCCCTCCCAAACGGGAAGTGTCATGCATTCTTCCATTCTCTCGCATTGGTTAACGGGCTGGTCAAGGCACGCAACGGGTGCAAGACTGCCTTCGGTTAAACGCAGAATCATGCCGACAGTGTATTGGTCAGGCGATTTTGAAAGTCTGTATCCGCCCTGAAAACCTCGGTTTGTCTGCAAAAAGTTAGAGCTGTTAAGAATCGGAACTATCTGCTCCAGATATTTTTTTGAAATTCCCTGTCTTTCTGCGATATCTTTAAGAGAAATATATCCGCTCTTTTGGTTTTTTGCAAGGTCAAGCATCATTCGCAGGGCATATCTTCCCTTTGTCGATATCTTCATATATAACGCCTCTTTTAATCTTTTTTTATAACACTATAATAGCATATGTTTAATAGGCTTTCAAGAAAAATTTATATCAAAAAATTATTTTCTGAAAATAAGCACTGCTTCCCGTTCCGCCCTTTTTCCCAATGCATAAATATCCTGCGATTCCCTGTCAAAATAGTATAGCGGAACAATTCGGTTATAATATGTCGGGCGGTTCACAGTCATATTCGGTTAATTGATAATTCAACGGATTCTTCATACAGCGCCTTCTTTTCAGCAAGTGTAATAACAGAGCCATGTTTATGTTCAAAATTCAAGGAGCACTTTATTATACACTCTATAGCCTATTATATCAATAGGTTATAAAGGCTTCTGGCAGTGTATTTTTTGCTGACCTGTGAATAACCGATATTTTAAAAAATACAACATAAGAATGCTGACAGAATAACGGTTTATAAATATGCATATAAAAAAGCAGCAGATGCGGTTAGCCGTTCTGCTGCTGTTTTGTTAATTTCCGACCTCTATGCTGATTTGGTTGAAGATACGCAAAAGGTCGTCAACCGACGCTTTTTCTTTTTCTTCGCCCTTGATATCAACGATACACTTGCCCTCGTGCATCATTATCAATCGTGTGCCGTATTCAACGGCAAAGCGAAGATTATGGGTGACCATCAGCGAGGTCATATTTCTTTTTCTGACAAATTTATCGGTAAGACCCATTACCGTTTCGGAAGATTTGGGGTCAAGCGCCGCAGTATGCTCATCGAGAATCAGCAAATCGGGGCTTGTCATGTTAGCGATAACGAGCGCAAGCGCCTGCCTCTGACCGCCGCTGAGAACGCCAACCTTTGCGTTAAGGCGGTTTTCAAGCCCCATTTCACATTCTTCAAGGAGTGAGCGGTAATAATCTATTCTCTTTGGATTAACGCTTCTTGAAAGCCCGAAAAGCTTATTTTTGTTATCGGCAAGAGCCATATTCTCCAAAATCGTGAGATCGGCGCAGGTTCCTGCTTTCGGGTCCTGAAACACTCTGCCTATCCTCTCGGCACGGCGGTATTCATTCATTTTTGTTATGTCTTTTCCGTTAAAAATGACCTTGCCGCTGTCGGGAGTGAGCGAACCGCAGATGAGGTTCAGAATCGTTGTTTTTCCGCTTCCGTTTGAGCCGATAACGCAGACGAATTCGCCGTCATCAATTCTGAGACTGAAATCCTTGAAAAGCGTTGTGGCATCGGGAGTTCCGACATTAAAGGTCTTGCAAATATTCTCAAGCTCTAACATTCTTATGCTCCCCCCTCTTGCGGATTGCGCCGCTGCCGACAAGCGCAACGGTGAACAGTGCCGCCATGATGATTTTATTGTATGCCGACGGAACGCCGAGCAGAGTTGCAATGCCGAGACAGCCCTGATAGATAACCGAGCCGAAAATAACCATTGTGGTCGGCTTCATAAAGCGGACTTTTCCGAAAACAGAAAGCCCGATAATCAGCGAAGCGAGGCCGATAACGATCATTCCGATGCCCATGCCCTGATTGACATTGTTGCGGCTCTGGACTATCAATGCGCCCGAAACGGCGGCAAGTCCGTTGCCTATTGCAAGGCCGAGAACCTTATAAAAGCGCTGATCCTTTGCGAGCATCGTAACATACTGCGAGTTGCTTCCCGTTGCCCTGAGCATAAGTCCGCTTTTGGTTTTGAGATAAAGGTCAAGCAGGATTTTGCATATAACGGCGATTGCAAAGAATGTTATGAGTCTTTGAAGATTGAAGCCTTTGAAATCGGTCGGCAGCAGGTTTGCGGGGAAAGAACGGAGCAGGGTCGGAACCCCTCTGCCAAGGTCAATTGTTGAAAGAGCGCCGTCTCCGGCAAAATTGCCGCCCATGCCGACAACCGTAACAACAAGGTTGACGGATATCAGCGCAGTTGATACAAGGATTCCGCAAAGCAGGGGTCTTATGCCGAGCTTAACATGCAGAAGCCCCGTTACCGAGCCGAAAACAAAGCCGGTAATGAAGGAAACAACGAGCGCAATCCACGGGTTAACGCCTGCCCGAACGAGCAGACCGAACACAACGCCGCCCGAAAGCACCGTTCCCTCAACCGTCAGGTCGGGGAAATCAAGTATCGTATAAGAAATATAGTACCCCATAGCAAGTATGGAATACATAAATCCGTCTTGAAGAATTACATCAATTGAGCTGAGTATGGCAGACATAAGCTGTCCTTTCCGTGATAACCGCCGCTCAGCGAAAACCGAACGGCGGTAACTCTACACTTAATTATTTGTTTGTGGTAACCGTTTCTGCGTTTGCGTAGGATTCGGGCATCTCCATGTTGAAAGAAGCAAGAACATCCGTGTTAACAACGGGAGTTGCATCGGAGATTGTCTTAACGGGCATATCTGCAAGCGAAGCGCCTTCAAGAGCGTCTGCCGCCATGTCGCCCGTTACCTTGCCGAGAGCAACATAATCGATTGAAACGGAAGCAAGGCATCCGTTCTTAACCTGCTCAACCTCTGAGCCGTAAACGGGGATTCCTGCGGCGTTTGCTGCGTCAAGAACAACGGAAAGGTTGTTGACAACCTTGTTATCGGTGAAATTGTTGAGGCAGTCAACCTTTGCTGTCAGAGCAGCGGCGGCTGAGGGGATATCGGCGTCATTCTGAATGCTCTGAGGAACGATTTCGATGCCGTAGGGCTTTGCGGCTTCTTCAAGCAGAGCAAGCTGTGCGATTGAGTTAGCCTCGCTTGAAGTGTAAAGCACGCCGATTTTCTTGACATCGGGCTGCATTGAGGTTATGAGCTTGAGCTGAGCGTCCATGTCGAGAACATCCGATGTGCCCGAGCAGTTGTAACCGGGCTTTTCAAGGCTCTGAACAAGGCCGACGGAAACGGGGTCTGAAACTGCGCAGAAAACAACGGGAATATCCTTGGCTTCGGCAGCCGCAAAAGCGGATGAAGCGGCGGGAGTTGCAATGGCAATTATCATGTCGTAGCCCTGAGCGGCGAACTGACTTGCATATGTTGAGCAATCGGAATCGGCGGCTGAATCGGAGCCAATCTGACGGGTTATCTCAACTCTGTCACCGAAGCGGGCTTTGAGAGCCTGCTCAACGCCTGCATAGCAGTTGTCAAGCGAGGGATGGCTGATGTACTGAACAACGCCGACCTTGAAAGTATCGGCAGTATTTGCGGCTGAAGTGTCGGAAGTATCCGTTGCATCGGGAGTTTTGCTTCCGCAGGATGCGAAAAGGACAACCGAAAGAGCAAGAACGAGAAGAATTGATATAATTTTTTTCATGGTGATTATCTCCTTGAATATGATTTTTTTGAATTTTATTTGGCGGTTAAGAAATTATCAAGCTTTCGCCATCGTCTTTTCAAAATAAACATATGCGTTCTCCTTTGTCTGAAAAATAAAAAATCTGCCCCACAAAACATGGGACAGAATAATTATCTGCGGTACCACCCAAATTCGTATGATTGGCATACGCTCTCAACCGTGTACTTACATACACTTGCGCTCTAACGGTCGCTCGCCGTCTCCCCTAACCTCAATCGGCTCGGTTCGCCCTCCGAAGTCCATTCACCCTCGCTGCCGTTACCGCAATCGCACCGTCTGCGGCTCTCTGGGTAACCGCTGATTTAATCAATCTTTCAATTCTCAACGGCTATTTTTCCGTCATTTAATGCCAAAAATACTCGTTAATACACAAAGTATTGCCTGCGTTTTTTGACATTTCTGACGAAAAACTATCTCGCTGATAATTGCAATCTGATTCAATCATCGATTACATAAACGCTTAAACGAAAGCTACTACTCTCCGTCACAGGTTTATTTGGTATGCTGAAATAATAGCACAACGGTTTTCGCTTGTCAAGGTTTTTTGAAAAATTTTCAGCCTGCCGCCGCTTTCGGTTCAAGCGACGCTTTCGTCTTTATTTTGTGTTTTTCGATAAAATAAAAAGCGAAGTGAACAAAGAAAGTTATGCTCCACGAAATCGGATAAGCCCAATAAAGATTGATGAGCGTGGGATTGAGCGGAAAGGCCGTGTAGATCCACAAAAGACGAAGTCCGCAGCCGCCGAGCAGAGAAATAATCATCGGCTCAAACGACCTGCCCATGCCTCTGAGCTGATTGCCGCCGACATCCATCAGAGAACAGAAGAAATAGAACGGCATTATCAGCGCAAGCCTCTGCGCTCCGATTTCGATAACCGCAGGGTCTTTTGAGAATATGCCGACAATCGGTGCTCTGAAAAAGTAGCCGAATGCGCCCATTGAGCCGCCTATCAGAACGGTCAGAAGCAGACAGCGTGAATAGATTTTGCCGAGATTTTCATATTTCTTTGCGCCCATGTTCTGAGAAGAAAATGTCATGGTCGTCTGCGAAACCGCATTGGTGCAGGTATAAATTATCGAATCGAAATTTGAGCCTGCGGCGATACCCGCCATGGCGGTTGAACCGAAAGAATTGACCGTTGTCTGAATTATTACGTTTGAAATTGAGAACAGCGAATTCTGAATTCCCGCAGGAATGCCGACAATCAGTATTTTTGAAAGCTCTGTTTTGTGGAATCTGAGTTTTGAAATATGAAGCCTGCAGGCATTATCCATTCTCAGAAGTCTAAGGACAATCAGTATTGCGGAAACATACTGAGCAATTATCGTTGCCGCCGCAACTCCCGCAACATCCATATGAAACCAAATGACAAAAACGAGATTCAGCGCAACATTGATAAGCCCGGTAAAGGTCAGAATATAGAGAGGTCTCTGTGTGTCGCCGGTTGCTCTGACTATGCTTGCGCCGAAGTTAAAAATCAAAAGCCCCGGTGCGCCGAGGAAATAAATTTTCAGATAGAGCGTTGAAAGCGGAAGCACATCGCTCGGCGAATCCATGAGAATCAGAAGATTTTCCGACATAAAAAAGCCGAAAATCGCAACGAAGATTCCGCAAATAACGCTTAACGCCATTGCAGAATGAACGCAACGAAAAACGCTTTTTTCATTTCTCGCCCCGATATATTTTGCCGTCATAACTCCTGCACCCATTGACATGCCGAGAAAAAGGTTCAGCACGAGGTTAACAAGAGAGCCTGTTGCACCGACGGCGGCAAGAGATGTTCCGCCCGCAAATCTGCCGACTACGATAACATCCGCCGTGTTGTAAATCATCTGAAGCAGACCCGTAAATATCAGAGGAACGG
>JAEDKI010000087.1 GCA_016295895.1 Clostridiaceae bacterium
GGGGCGGAAATAAGCCCCTCAAAACCATATTTATTGCTGTTAAAAAAACTATTATGCCCAAAAAATTTTTTCGGCATAGAATGAAGAATGGGAGCATATGCTCCCGAAAAACAAGGCGGCTGCCGTCGAAGGTGGCAATTCTGTTGCCCGTGGGGAGCCGGGGACATGGGGCGGCCGCCATAATCATAGATGCGGCTGTTGATAATAACGGAACGGCAAAATTCCGCATTTTCCATGCACGGTCTGCCCGGAAAAATCCGAACAGACCGTGTTTTTTCAGTTTATAATCGTTGTCTGAGCGGTTTCGGGAGCGGTTTCGCCGCTTCCGACCTTGTTCAGAGCTTTGAGCGGGTCAACATTTTCGCCGTCAATCAGAATTTCAAGGTGAAGATGATCCTCGTCGCTTATTTCAACGGGGATATGACCGAGCGTGCCGATTTTATCGTATTTTTTGACCTCGCTGCCCTCGGGCAGGCAGCTTCCGCTTTTCATGCCGCAGTATTTTGCCGTCATTCCGTTGCCGTGGTCGATTTCAACGACCGTTCCCCAGAAGCTGTCGTCATAGACCTTTGTTACCGTTCCGTCAGCAACTGCGCAGACCTCGTTGCCTGCGCTTCCGCCGAAGTCAACTCCGTTATGAATCCGCCAATCGCCCATGGTTTTTGACTTCACCATTTCCCCGTTGCTGTAGTCCTTGATTATATCGGTGCCCATGGGCAGGGCAAAATTGCCCGAAAACGGCTTGTTGCTCTCAATTTTTTCGGTTGCCGTCAGTTCCCGTTCGTCCGCAATTCCGCTGATGCCGATGTTGGCTTCGTCAGTCAGAGGAACGGTATAATATTCGCTCTGAGGGGCGGCGGTTATGCGGCGGAAGGTTTCTTCGGAGGTGTCCGTGACCGTTCTTTGCTTCAGACCGACAGCCGAGCCGACTGCGACCGCAATCAGGCAAACGGAAAGAGCAAGATAGATATTCGGATATTTTTTCAGCATTTTTTTCAACTTCAAAACCTCTTTCATTCGGCAGATATCGTCAGACCCTGCCTCAGATGTATTTTCGAGGTTATTTTTGGCTTATGAAGCCGTCATTATTCTTTCAGCGCCCTTAAAATGAAAATTTCGGCGGAGTTTCAGGGAAATTTACGGATTTTTTTGAAAATTTCTCTTGATACTTGCGTTAAATTCTGTAATAATAATAGGGTATAATTAAAAATATCTGTGTAGGAGTGCATTACTTTGGATAATAACAAAAAACTTGCGGAGCTGCTTTTCCCCGGAGTGGACAAGACCCCCGAGGATTTTGAGGCTGTCTATCCCCCGAGAGAGCTTCCCGAGGGCGCAAGGGTAACAAGATTTGCTCCGTCGCCGACGGGTTATCTGCATATCGGCGGACTTTTCGGTGCGCTTGTTGATGTGCTGACCGCTCATTCAACGGGCGGCGTTGCCTATCTTCGCATTGAAGATACCGACAAAAAAAGAGAGATTGAGGACGGCGTTTCTGCGATAATCAGCGGTTTCAACTATTTCGGAGTTGATTTTGACGAGGGCGTTACGGGCTTCGGAACGGAAAAGGGAGCTTACGGCCCCTACACTCAGAGCCACAGAGCGGAAATATATCATGCCGTTGCAAAAAGACTTGTTGAAAACGGGCTTGCATATCCCTGCTTCTGCACCTCGGACGAGCTGTCTCAGCTCCGTGACCGTCAGGAGAGCGAGGGCGCATTAATCAGAGGCTATTTCGGCAAATGGGCAAAATGCCGCAATCTGAGCCTTGAAGAAATCGAAAAGAATCTTGCCGAGGGCAAGCCGTGGGTGCTTCGCCTGCGTTCCTCGGGAAGTGAAGATAAAAGAATCGTTTTTGATGATGTTATCAGAGGCAAAATCGAGATGCCCGAAAACATAATCGACGAGGTTCTGCTTAAATCGGACGGTATTCCGACCTATCATTTCGCCCACACCTGCGACGACCATTATATGAGAACGACCCATGTTATCAGAGCCGAGGAATGGATTTCTTCCGTTCCCAAGCATATAGAGCTGTTCAGAGCCTGCGGCTTCAGGCTTCCGAAATACGCTCACACTCCGCAGGTTCTCAAAACCGACGAGGAGACGGGCGACAAGCGCAAGCTTTCAAAGCGCAAAGACCCCGAAGCGGCGGTCAGCTATTTCGTTGAGAGAGGCATCCCCAAGGAAAGCGTGCTTGAATATCTGCTCACGCTGATTAACTCAACCTTTGAGGATTGGCGCAGAGCGAATCCGAAAGAGGATATTTCAAAATTCCCGTTCAACCTTAAAAAGATGAGCTCGAGCGGCTGTCTTTTTGACCTTGTGAAGCTCAACGATGTCAGCAAAAATGTTATTTCGCTTATGAGCGCAAAGCAGGTTTACGATAATATTGCCGAATGGGCAAAGGTTTATGACCCCGAGTTTTATGAGATTTTCACCGCCGACCCCGCATTTTCGACCGAGGCGGTCAATATCGACAGAGAAAATCCCAAGCCCCGCAAGGATATTGCGAAGTGGAGCGAGGTCAAGGAATATTTTTCGTATCTTTATACCCCGCTTTACACTCCCGATTATTCTCTGCCAGATAATATTTCAAAATTGGACGCCGCCGAGATTGCGGAAAAATACAGCGGCGTATTTTCGCTTGACGACGATAAGGACGAGTGGTTCGCAAAAATCAAGGAGATGTGCGAGCCTTTGGGCTTCACGCCGAATGTCAAGGAATACAAGAAAAATCCCGACGGCTTCAAGGGTCATGTCGGCGATGTTTCAACCGTTATCAGAATCGCCCTGACCTCAAGGCGCAATACGCCCGACCTTTATTCGATAATGAAGCTTCTCGGAGCGGATGAAATAAAATCAAGGCTTGCTCAGGCAATTGAGAGCTGGAAATAAACCGAAAGGATGTATTTTTGATGGATGAAATAAACACAAGCTCAAATTTTATTTATGACTTTATTGACGAAGATCTTGCGAACGGAGTCAACACGAGAGTTCAGACCCGTTTCCCGCCCGAGCCGAACGGCTATCTTCATATCGGCCATGCAAAGGCTATCTGCATCGACTTCAGCACGGCTGAGAAATACGGCGGATTGTGCAACCTGCGCCTTGACGACACCAACCCTTCAAAAGAGGATGTTGAATATGTTGACGCAATCAAAGAGGATATCGAGTGGCTCGGCTACAAGTGGAACAAGGTGCTCTACGCTTCAAGCTATTTTGATTTCATCTATGAATGCGCAATAAAGCTCATCAAGAAGGGCAAGGCGTATGTCTGCGACCTTTCGGCTGATGAAATCAGAGAATACAGAGGAACGCTCACCGAGCCGGGCAAAAACAGCCCCTACCGTGACCGCTCGATTGAAGAAAATCTCGACCTTTTTGCAAGAATGACGGCGGGAGAATTCCCCGACGGCTCAAAGACGCTCAGAGCAAAAATCGACATGGCTTCGCCCAACATCAACATGCGTGACCCCGTTATCTACAGAATCGCTCATGTTCACCATCATCAGACGGGCGATAAGTGGTGCGTTTACCCCATGTATGACTTTGCCCATCCTCTTTCGGACGCAAAGGAGCAGGTAACCTATTCGCTCTGTTCGCTTGAGTTTGAAAATCACAGACCTCTCTATGACTGGTTCATCAAGGAAATCGGCTTTGACGAGCCGCCCAGACAGATTGAGTTTGCCCGCCTTAACATCAACTACTGCGTAACGAGCAAGCGCAAATGCCTTGAAATGGTTGAAAAGGGCGTTGTTGACGGCTGGGACGACCCGAGAATGGTTACCCTCTGCGGCATGAGAAGAAGAGGCTATCCTGCGGCGGCAATTCGTGAATTTATCAACCGTATCGGCGTTTCAAAGGCTTACAGCGTTGTTGATTACGGCCTGCTTGAAGCCTGCGTCAGAGACAATCTCAACGCAAACGCTCCGAGAGCAATGGCTGTTCTTCGCCCGCTCAAGGTTATCATCGATAACTATCCCGAGGGTCAGAGCGAAGCCATCGAGGTTGAAATCAATCCCGACAAGCCCGAGCTCGGCACAAGAACGGTTCATTTTTCAAGGGAAATTTATGTTGAGCGTGAGGACTTCATGGTTGACCCGCCCAAAAAATATTTCAGACTTTATCCCGGCAACGAGGTCAGGCTCAAGAGCGCTTATTTCGTAACCTGCACGGGCTGGGAAGCCGACGATGACGGCAACATTACCTGCCTGCACTGCACCTATGACCCCGCAACCAAGGGCGGCGATTCGCCCGACGGCAGAAAGGTCAGAGGCACGCTCCATTGGGTCAGCGCTTCGGACTGCGCCGAGTGCGAAATCCGTCTTTATGACCGCCTTTTCAATGTTGAAAATCCTGCGGGCGACGAGGCGGGAGATTATCTTGACAATCTTAACCCGAATTCGCTTGAAATCCTGAACGGCTGTCTTGTTGAGGGCGGTCTGAAAGATGCGAAATGCGGAGACACCTTCCAGTTTATGAGACAGGGCTATTTCTGCGTTGACAAAACCTCAACCGACGGAAAGCTTGTCTTTAACCGTACCGTGGCGCTTAATTCTTCATGGAAATAATAAAACACGAAAGGGTTTTATAAATGAAATATGTTTACCGTATAATCGATGCGCTGCTTGCAGCGGCGGTTTTCACCAATCTGCTGTTTACGGATCTGATTTTCTTTCAGGCGTCAACAACTCTGTTTGACGCAGGGCTTGAAGAATCCGTCAACCTCAAAAAAATAATCGATATCCTCAGCGGCAACGATTCTCTTTCGGGCTTACTGCCCGAAGCGGGTTCGTTCAAATGGCCTGCGGCGTTTGATCCGATTAACGGCCGCCTTATTGCCTGCGGAGTTGCCATCGCCCTTGCGCTCATTGCCGCTCTGTTTATTATTGTATGGTCAATTTGCAGCAACAGAAGAATTCCCGTTGTTGCCGCAAGCGGCTGCGGCATTGTCGCAACAATCGTTATGATTTGCTGCTTCAACTCTGCCGCCTTTGAAATCACAAGCGGAAACATAAACATCATCAAAGCGTTTTCCGACGGTCTGATTGCAACGCTTGCGGGCGGAATAGTCAATATTGATACGCTCACTCTCGGCGGCTTCCAGAACGGAATGCTGATTCTTTTCGGAGCAATTATTGTCTGGAATCTCTGCTTCTGGCTTATTGAAATCGGCGACGAAGATGCAAAAAAAGAAAAAGAAGCCCGAAAAGCCAAAAAAGCAAAGAAATAATACGGAGAGTGTAATATGCAGGCTGTAACATTTGACAGGGTTAAGCTCGGCGGTTTTTGGAAAAACCGCTTTGATATCAACAAGGCGGTCACGATTCCGACCGTTTATGACCGATTTTCCGATACGGGCAGATTTGATGCGTTCAAGTTTGAATGGAAAGAGGGTCAGCCGAAAAAACCGCATATATTCTGGGATTCGGATGTTGCAAAATGGATTGAAGCGGTTGCCTATACGGTCACCCTTTGCCCCGATAAGGAGCTTGAGGCGGTCGTTGACGGCGTTGTTGACCTTATCGAAAAAAATCAGGGTGACGACGGCTATTTCAACATATATTATACCGTCTGCGAGCCTGAAAATCGGTTCACCAACCGTATGCAGCATGAGCTTTACTGCGCAGGGCATCTGACCGAAGCGGCTGTTGCATATTATAAAGCAACGGGCAAGGATAAATTTCTGCGCCTGATGCAGAAGTATATGGATTATATCGAAAAGGTTTTCATAATTGAGGATTCGGCTTCGTTTAATACTCCCGGGCATGAGGAAATCGAGCTGGCTCTCGTCAAGCTCTATGACTGCACGGGCGAGAAAAAATATCTCGACATGAGCCGTCATTTTGTTGACACAAGAGGCACGAGCAAAAAGGACGAGGACAGCCCCTATTATATCAGCCATGCCTATGACCAAACGCATATGCCCGTTCGTGAAATGAAAGATGCAACGGGTCACAGCGTCAGGGCGGTTTATCTCTACTGCGCCATGGCGGATCTTGCGTTAAGGCTCGGCGATAACTCGTTGCTTGACGCTTGCAAAAGGCTGTTCAGGAGCATTGCCGACAGGCAGATGTATATAACCGGCGGCATCGGCTCAACCGCTTACGGCGAGCGTTTCACCGAGGATTACGATTTGCCGAATGATGTGGCTTATTCCGAAACCTGCGCTTCAATCGGCCTTGCGCTGTTTGCCCGCAGAATGAGCCTGCTTGACTCCGATTCGGTCTATGCAGATATTGCCGAAACGGCAATTTATAACTGCGCTCTTGCGGGCGTTTCGCTCAGCGGCAGAGAATTTTTCTATGTCAATCCCCTTGAAATCAACCTTGAAAGACACAGAAAAAACAGGGAATACTATCAGCGCAGGGATAATCTTCTCACTCAGAGGGTCGAAGTCTTTGACTGTTCCTGCTGCCCGCCGAACATTGCAAGATTCATTGCTTCAATCGGCGATTTTCTCTATACCTATGATGAAAACACGGTTTATGTTCATCATTATTTTGAATCCGAAGCCGAATTTGACGGCATAAAGATACTTCAGAAAACCGAATATCCGAATGAGGGCGAGGTTGCTCTTTCGTTTTCGGGCATGGGCGGCAGACGCCTTGCCCTGAGAATCCCCGGCTGGTGCAGGGAATTCAAGGTCAACGGCAAAAGCTTTGACGGCAAAACCGTTAAGGGCTATGCCTTTGTTGAAACAGGCGATTCGGGCAAAATTGATGTTTCCTTCAAAATGGAGTGCCGTCTCGTTGCGGCAAATCCCGAGGTTGAGGCGGATATCGGCAGAGTTGCTCTGTGCAGAGGACCTCTTGTTTATTGCGCCGAGAGAGTGGATAACCCCGTGCCGCTGAACAATCTTCTTGTATCCCCGGAGCTTAACGCTTCCGTTTCGTTTGATGAAAAAATGAACGCTTATACCGTTGAGGCTGACGGCTTTGAGGACGGCTCGTTTGACGCTCTCTACCGTGACTATAAGCCCGATTTCAAGCCCCGCAGAATAAAATTTATCCCGTATTTCGCTTTTGCCAACAGAGGCGAGAGCGACATGCTGGTCTGGATAAGGGTGAAATAATGTGAAAAGAATAATTTCGGCAGTTCTGAGCGCTCTGCTTTTGCTTTCGCTGTGTTCATGCGCCCCGCAGGCGGGAGAATTGGAGCAAAGCCCCGAAGCGATTGCGCAGAGCGAGATTATCGGAACGCTCGGCAGAACAATCAAAGACAGCCGCATTGTTG
This sequence comes from Clostridiaceae bacterium, assembly GCA_016295895.1. Taxonomy (GTDB): domain Bacteria; phylum Bacillota; class Clostridia; order Oscillospirales; family Acutalibacteraceae; genus CAG-177. The sequence goes on from JAEDKI010000087.1 coordinate 7,240, forward strand.
CCTACAGCGACGAAAACGACTATGTCAAATATATTGTCGTTTATTATGAAAACGGCAAAAAGACCGATGAGGAAACGCATTATTTCTATAACAACGATCTTGCTTTTGACAGAGACAAGCCCGGCTTTGAGGGCGAAACAGAGCTTGTTGTTGAGGACGAAAAGCGTTATATCAGCTTCAAGAGCAACGAAGCCGTCGGCGGAAGCTACTCCGAGGACAGAAAAATAATCGAACAAAGCTACAAGATAAAATAACAAAAAGGAACCGTGATTTTTGAAAGCTTCACGGTTCCTTTTAAATTTACTTTTCGTTTATGAATAAGCGGATACATTTTGCTAAAAATATATGCAACCGGGAGTATTTCCCGATCAGAAACGCTGTTTGCGTTAAAAAGGAGCATATTATAATGAAAAAGATATTAGCTGCCGTATCCGTCGCCGTTATTCTTATTTCGGCGCTTCTTGTCGGCTGTAACGGCTCTGATGCCGGCAAGGTTACAGATAACGGCACTCCCGTTATGACAACGGACTCGGTCATCCCCGAAATCAGCTCGGAGCTGAATAACGGAAGCTCGGTTCTGACTCCCGAAGGCTCAACCGATAACGGCAGTTCCTCTGCTGTTTCCGACCTTTCAACAACCGATTAAAACCGAAAAGCGGCTGAGAACCAAGCTCAGCCGCTTTTGACTTTTTTATTTTGCTTTCGGAAGTGCGATTGT
>JAEDKI010000088.1 GCA_016295895.1 Clostridiaceae bacterium
GAGTTGCGGTTGTTGTGCCGTCGCCTGCAACATCGTTGGTCTTTGTTGAAACTTCTTTAACAAGCTGAGCGCCCATGTTCTCAAACGGATCCTCAAGCTCGATTTCCTTTGCAATAGTTACGCCGTCGTTGGTGATGAGGGGTGCGCCGTACTTTTTGTCAAGAACAACATTTCTGCCCTTGGGGCCGAGTGTGATTTTAACTGTATTTGCAAGCTTGTCAACGCCTGCCTGAAGAGCCTTGCGGGCTTCTTCACCGTAAATGATCTGTTTTGCCATGATTAATTCCTCCCTGATTATTCAACAATTGCAAGAATGTCGCTCTGGCGGACGATTGTGTACTCTTCCTTGTTGAGCTTGACTTCCGTGCCTGAATACTTGCCTGTGATTACCTTGTCGCCGACCTTAACATACATCTCGACCTCTTTGCCGTCAACAAGTCCGCCGGGACCTACTGCAACAACTTCGGCAATCTGCGGCTTTTCCTGAGCGGAAGCTGCAAGGATGATTCCGCTGCTTGTGGTTTCTTCAACCTCGACAAGCTTAACAACTACTCTGTCTGCAAGCGGTTTGATTTTCATTTCTATTACCTCCAAATAATTATTAACAATTTGATTAGCACTCTTGTCCTTCGAGTGCTAATGCATATTTTAGCCTCTTGCCAAGTAAAAATCAAGTGTTTTTTCCAAAGTTTACAATATCGTAATAATTTACCTCGAAAGCGTTCAAGATTCTTACAATATTGTAATGTTTGTTGACTTTGAAAGTCGATGTTGCTATAATTTATAAAAATTATAGTATTTAACCACGAGGAAAATTCCGGTTTTTCAGAGGGTATCATTATGAATATATTAGTCACACTGGATTCAAATTATGTTTATCCGCTCTGCGTTATGCTTCGCTCGCTTGCCGAAACGAACCGTAACGGCAGTTTTGATATATATGTTGCTCATTCTTCGCTGACTGACAGCGACTTCTCAAGGATTAGCAATGCTCTGTCCGGCGTTCAGGCTCGGGTTCACTCAATCACCGTCGGCGACGGCTTCTTTGAGGATGCGCCGAAGCTTGCAAGAACAAGCAAGGAAACATATTACCGCCTGCTCATCGGCGAAATCCTGCCCCGTGAGGTTCACAGAATTCTTTATATCGACCCCGACACGGTAATTAACAAAAGCCTTGATGAATTTTATAATCTTGACCTCGGCGGCAATATTCTTGCGGGAGGAACTCATGTCTACGGCATTCACCGAAAGATAAACATTGCCCGCTTGAAGCTGAAAAAGACAAGCTGCTATGTCAATGCAGGCGTTATGCTCATTGACCTTGACAAATGGAGACAGACCGTAACTTCAAAAAAAATATTTGATTTTATCTCTGAGAATCAAAAAAAGCTTGTTCTTGCCGACCAGGATGTTATCAATGTTCTTTTTGAGGACAAAATGCTGGCAGTTGATGAACGGATATATAATCTTGATGAAAAAACATACTGTTATTATTCCTTGAAGCCGTTCGCCAAAGACCGCATCAGCCTTGACTGGGTTCGCAAGAACACCGTAATTATTCATTTCAACGGAAAGCACAAGCCCTGGCGGGAGAAAAAATACCGTGGAAGGCTGGGTGAATATTTTGAAAAATACAAAAACATCTGACCGTGACTCCGCAGACAAAAAGAAGCTTCGTGCATTTCAGATTGCAGGGGCATGCACGGTCTGCGTCATAATCATCGCCGCTTTTTTGTATATCTATATTAAATACGGAAAACAGCTTTATACGCTTTTCGGGGATGCGGAGCATCTCAGGATTTTCCTCTCCCGTTTTAACGGATATGACAAGCTTGTTTTCGTTGCAATCAGAGCATTTCAGACGGTTATCAAAATTATACCCGCAGAGCCGCTTGAAATCGGCTCGGGTGTGCTTTACGGCACATGGGGCGGGCTTCTGCTTTGCATTCTCGGAACAGAAATCGGTTCCTTGGTTATTATCGCTCTGACCAAGCTGTTCGGCAGGCGGCTTGTCAACCTTTTTATTCCGATTGAAAAGGTCGATTCATTAAAATTCCTTCAAAACAAGAAAAAAGTTTATCTGACCCTGTTTTTTATTTATCTTATTCCCGGCACACCGAAAGATATTCTGACCTACGCCGCAGGAATAACCAACCTCAATCTTTTTAAGTTTCTGATAATAACGGGTATTGCAAGAATCCCGTCGATTATAACATCAACCCTGTGCGGCGAACAGCTCATTGAAAAGAACTATGATCTTGCTGTTGCGATTTTCGTCGGCACGGCAATATTGGCGGCAATCTGCTCCGCCGTTTATAAAAAATATTTTTCGTCGCCCTCATCAGAAAAGAAGCACGGCGGCAGAAAGGATTCGGGAGCTTGAATAATAAGCTGTTAGAGAAAAAAACGGATAAGCTCGGATATTTTGCACCTGCGGCATTTCTGTTTGCGGGGCTTATGCCCGAATATGTTGCGCCGTTTTTTACCGCCATCGGCTTTTTTGCCGTTCTGAGAAACCGAATTGCAAACAAATCCGGAATTCGTTTTGGAATCATCGGGATAAACCTTGCCGTTCTGATCGGATGGATAACAATCGGCTTATTTTATTCCTCATCGGCAATTTCTGCTCTTGCAAGCATCGGGCTTTGGCTTTTGATGTTCATGGGCTATTTTCTTTTTGCCGAAACGGTTGACAGCCCCGAAAAAATCGACCGTGTCATGTTCTGCGGCGGGCTTTCGGCAGGCATTGCCGGAATAATCGGCGTCGGTCAGATGTTTCTCTATCATTTTTCTCCCGCCGTCAGCAAAATATTCAATCCGTTCTGGCGCTGTCTGAATATGCTGGCTGAAAAGCTCGTGCTGATTCTTCCCGAATTCATTAAATCAAGCATGCCCTCAATGACTTTCCACTCCTTTGACACAAGGGCTTGCAGTACATTCACAAATCCCCTTTTCTTTGCAACAATAGAGGTTGTGCTTCTCCCGTTTGCGGCTTATGTTTTTCTCTGCTCCGAAAGCCGAAAGCGCAGGATAATCGGTTTTTTCTGCCTGATATGCACAATCGGCGGCATTGCATGCTCATATTCAAGAGGTCCTTATCTTTTTGCCGTTATAGTATTCGGAATTCTGCTTCTTTACGGCTTCAAAAAGGGGTTGAAGCTTGCCGCTGTCGGCGGCGTCAGCCTGGGCGCTCTGTTTATTTTTGCAAGGGGAATTTTCAAACGCCTGCTGACTCTCTTGAGCGGCAAGGATATTTCGGTTAATACAAGAATTGATATTCTCGGCAGCGTTCTGGATATTATTCATAAAAAGCCGATTTTCGGATACGGAACGGGCTTTGACAACACAAGGCAGCTTCTGCATGAGGTTTATAATATCCGTCAGCCTCACGCTCACAATATTTTTCTTGAAATTTGGGTTGAAAACGGAATATTCGGCGTTATTCTGCTTGCGGCTGTGTTCATTATTGCCGTTATCGGAACTCTGCGCCTTTTGAAAAGAGGCGGCAAGGCAAGAGAATTCGGCGTTACGCTTTTGGCTTCGGTTATCGGATTCATTCTTTGCGGAATGACCGACTGCATTTTCTACGGCTTAAAGCCCTTGCAGTACCTGATGATGATTCTGGGCTTGGCTCAGGCCGCTTTTACAATTTATCTTAAAAAATCCACGGAGGAATAAGCCATGAACATCCTTTCAATCGGTAACGGCATTTCGTCCGACGCTCACAGATTTTTGCCTCAAATGGCTCTTGCCGGCGGTGAAGAACTCCTGCTTTGCAATCTTTATATTGAAAATTGCTCGCTTGAACAGCATTGGAATAATTGGCGTGAAGAAAAAACCGACTATGATTATGAGGTCTATCTGCCCTTTGAAACAGAGCTTAACCGCCCCGACGGCGTTGCGCTTCACGAAGCTGTTGAGGATGAGGATTGGGATATTATAACGCTTCAGCAGTCAACCGCTCTGAGCGGAATTCCCGAAAGCTATTCGCCGTTCCTTTCGGAGCTTGCGGAATATTGCAGAATGGTTCAGCCGAATGCAAAAATTGCGGTTCACCAGACATGGGCATATGAAAACGGCTGTGCGTCCCCCGCTTTTGCGAATTACGCCGGAAATCAGCAGGAAATGTATAAGGCTCTGACCGAGGCTTATGTCAACGCCGCCCTTGAAGCGGATATTGACCTGATAATTCCGAGCGGCAGAGCATGGCAAAGCGCCCGTTCAACCGAAATCGGTGACAGGCTGACCGTTGACGGATGCAGAGCAAATGATTTGGGCTGTTTTCTTGCGAGCGCATGCTTCTATGAAACGGCGTTCGGCAAAAGCATTTTCGATAATTCATTTTATCTTCCCGACACCGACCCGAGAATCACGGAGCTTCTTAAGCTCTGCGCTCACACGGCTGTTGAGAAAGGGATTATGAGAAAATGAATTTAACCAATATTATTGGACTGCTTGACAGTATAAACGAAATCAGGATTGTCGGTAAAGAGTTTTCAATAAACAGCACGAACTGTCACTTGGTCGGACTATACAGAAGTTTTCGCACGCTTCATGCCGTTTTGCTCTCTTTCAATGAAGAACAGAGAGACCGGAGAGAGCAAGCGGAAATTGAAGAAATAAACGGCTTTGACCTTGACGGTGAGCCAACCGTCAGAGAATCGGAACGGGCTCATATCATTTTTGATGAGCCTGTTTTGCAGATTCGCAGGATCACTTCCAAGAATACCGTTTTGAAATCTGGCGAATCGGAATGCTCGCTTCTCAGCAATGAAATTGATAAGAACATTATTATTTTATCAGAGTTTATCCGTGCAGGCTGGAGATGCGAACGCTTCGCTGATATTTCTTTTGACGATTATTACATTCACGACATAGTGTTTAACGGCGAATTTGATTCCATTCCCGATATTTCAAAGGAAATTACACTCTCTTTCGGCAGAGAATCAAAACGAACTCTTGCGGAAATACCCGTTGCCCTCAAAATCGGTTCGGAAGAAAAAGAAATCGACTTGGATGAAAAGGGAAAAATATATATCAGAGAAACCAAGCTTGTTGATATGTATGCCGAAATGGAAAAAAGCTTTGAGAACGAACAGTTTCAAAAATATTATTCTCCCGAAGAAATACATAGACAGCGCACGGACTTTGAAAATAATTTTTCCAAGCAATGCCCGAAAGGCAAATTTTATGCCGCTGTCGAATATGAGGCTCCCGAGAATATTTCTGTTGACATAAAGCTGAAATCCGTTCTTGACTCACCGCCCGTTCCCAAGGATTCATGCATGGCGTTCCTGCTCGGCTCGGATTTGCTCCCCGTGCACGACGGAATGAAGGTTAAAACCGCAGTTGTTGACGCTCCGCTCGACGGCGACACTGAAATTCTTGACGCTGAGATTTTTTCGGTTTATGAAGTTTCCAAACCCGAAGAAATCAAATTATTATAACAACCCCATACTTCCTATATTTGATGCAAAAATGGCTTGTGTCGGTTGAATTCCGATACAGGCCATTTTTGCTATATATATTTTATTGTTTTCAATGATATTTGGGAAGATAATCGCCGTGAGCCTCGATAAGGTCATCAACCATCTTCTTGATGGTGTCGATATCAAGCTCACTGCCCGTGTGCGGGTCAAGCATTGCCGCCTGATAGATATGCTCTTTCCTGAGGGTTGCGGCAGCCTCGATTGTCAGAAGCTGAACATTGATGTTGGTCATGTTCATTGCGGCGCACTGAACGGGCAAAGCGCCGACATGGCAGGGATGAATACCGTAGCCGTTGACAAGGCAGGGAACCTCAACGCATGCCTCTGCGGGCAGGTTGGTTATCAGATGGTCGGTGTTGAGAACATTACCGCCTATCTGAATGGGATTGCCTGTTACTATTGACTCCATGATGCGAGAAGCATATTCGTTAGAGCGTGTGTGCTCCTTAACTCCCGTCTGAAGAAGCTCCTCGTATTCTTTCTTCCATCCCTCAATCTGATTTACACAGCGGCGGGGATATTCGTCAAGGGGAATGTTGAATTTCTCGATAAGCTCGGGATATTTTGATTTAATATAGAACATATTGTATTCGGAATTATGCTCGCTTGACTCGGTGCAGTAATAGCCGAAATTGCGGATATAATCAAATCTGACCTTATCCTTGAACTCGGGGTCGGCGATTTTTGCGTCAACTCTGTTCTTGATTTCAGGGTAAAGATCAACGCCGTTTTTATCCTTGATTTCAAGCAGCCAAGCCATATGGTTGATGCCTGCGATAAGCTCTTTTCTGCCCTCAAGCTTATCCTCCATGCCGACTTCATTGAGCAGGGTTTCGGAACAGCACTGAACGCTGTGGCAAAGACCGACGGTCTTAATGCCTGTATATCTTGTCATGTAGCCGGTGAGCATTGCCATGGGGTTGGTATAATTGAGGAAGAAAGCGTTGGGGCAAACCTCCTCCATATCGTCGGCAAAATCCTTCATAACGGGAATGGTTCTGAGAGCACGCATGATACCGCCAATGCCGAGAGTGTCGCCGATAGTCTGCCTGAGACCGTATTTTTTCGGAACCTCAAAGTCAATTATCGTGCAGGGGTCATAAAGACCGACCTGAATTGCGTTAACGACAAAATCCGCATCTTTCAAAGCAGCCTTGCGGTTTTCAACTCCGAGATAGCACTCGATTTTGCCGTAGCCACCCTTTGCGGCTCTCATTGCTTCAAGAATAATTCTGCTCTGCTCAAGCCTTTCGCCGTCAATATCGTAAAGTGCAAAAACGCTGTCTCTGAGAGAATCAACGCACATGCAGTCGCCGATAACATTACGGGCAAAAACCGTGCTGCCTGCACCCATGAAAGTCAGTTTCATAACAATTCTCCTGAAATTAATATTCTTCTGTTTAATCCGGAATTATCATTCCGTTAAACTGCAAGCGCATTATATCATAGATTTATCGGAAATGCAATAAAAAAGCAAAAAAGGAGCAGCCTTTCGGCTGCCCCTCATAGATGGCTTTAATTATTCAGCGATGTCGATAACAACGCCTGAACCAACTGTTCTGCCGCCCTCACGGATAGCAAAACGAAGTCCCTTTTCGATAGCGATGGGAGTGATAAGCTCAACATCCATATCAACGTTATCGCCGGGCATGCACATCTCTGTGCCCTCGGGAAGGGAGATAACGCCTGTAACGTCAGTAGTTCTGAAATAGAACTGAGGACGATAGTTATTGAAGAACGGTGTGTGACGGCCGCCCTCTTCCTTGGTCAGAACGTAAACCTGACCCTTGAACTTGGTGTGAGGATGAATTGAACCGGGCTTAGCAAGAACCTGTCCACGCTCGATCTCTGTTCTCTGAACACCACGAAGAAGTGCACCGATGTTGTCGCCTGCCTCAGCATAGTCGAGGATCTTGCGGAACATTTCGATACCGGTAACAACTGTCTTTCTCTTCTCGTCGGTAAGACCAACGATTTCAACTTCCTCAGAAGTCTTGAGCTGTCCACGCTCAACTCTACCGGTAGCAACTGTACCACGGCCGGTGATTGTGAAGACGTCCTCAACGGGCATAAGGAAGGGAAGGTCAGCTTTACGGTCGGGAGTGGGAATGTAGCTGTCAACAGCATCCATGAGTTCCCAGATGGGAGCAAGCTCGGGAGCGTTTACATCGCCGCCGTCATACTCAAGAGCCTTGAGAGCTGAACCCTTGATGATGGGAGCTTCCTCGTCGAAGCCGTACTCAGCAAGAGTCTCACGGATTTCCATTTCAACGAGCTCAAGAAGCTCGGGATCGTCAACCTGGTCAACCTTGTTCATGAAAACGATGATCTTGGGAACGCCAACCTGACGAGCAAGGAGAAGATGCTCCTTGGTCTGAGCCATGGGGCCGTCGGTAGCAGCGATAACAAGAATAGAACCGTCCATCTGAGCAGCGCCGGTGATCATGTTCTTGATGTAGTCAGCATG
>JAEDKI010000004.1 GCA_016295895.1 Clostridiaceae bacterium
TGTTTGCGCAGACAGAGCTGACCTTGCCGTTTGAAATATAGAGCTGAACGCTCTTAACTCCGCTTGCGGTTTCGATGGTAACTGTGTCGGTATCAACATAACCCTTGTCATAGACATATTTTGCCGCTGAACGCATGGCGTTACCGCCCATTCTGCCCTCACTGCCGTCAAGGTTGAACACACGCATCTTGACCTGAGCGACATCGGATTTTTCAACAAGAACGATTCCGTCACTGCCGACGCCGTGGTTACGGTCACAAAGGCTGACGCACAGGCTTTCGGGGCAGGTGATTGAATTGTCAAAATTCTCAATAAGGATGTGATCGTTGCCCGATGCATCCATTTTAACAAAATTGAGAACCTGTCTTGAAGTGCGCATATGGTTAATGTCGACAAGCTCGGTGTTTTCCTGATTGAATCGGCTTGCAATGATGTCGGCAAGAGCGTTTGCGGTGTCAAGCGAGGTTATGCAGGCGATCGAAAGCTGAATTGCACGTCTGTGAAGCGCAATATAGTCGCCCATTGTTGAATCGTAAAGAGCGCCGGTGTAGATTACATAATTAATCTTTCCGCTTTCAAGAAGCTCAAAGATTTCATTGCTCTCATTCATGCCCTTGACATATTCAACATCAATGCCGAGATGTGAAACTGCCTCGGCTGTATCTTTGGTTGCGTAAATCTTGATTTTGAGGTCATCAAGCTTCTTTGCAAGCGAAACGGCGTCAATAATATCATGCTCATCAACGCTCAGAAGGATGCCGATGCCTTTTTCGGCTGTCGGGAGTGTGATATTAAAGCCTGCCGAGGTAAGACCCTTATAGAGTGCCTCAGCCGTGGTTTTGCCGATGCCGAGAACCTCACCGGTTGATTTCATCTCGGGGCCGAGAATCGAGTTGACATCTGAAAGCTTTTCAAATGAGAATACGGGAACTTTAACTGCAAAATAGGGGGGAGTTTTGTAAAGACCCGTGCCGTAGCCAAGCTCTTTGAGCGATTTGCCGATCATAACCTTTGAAGCAAGGTCAACCATCGGAACGCCCGTTACCTTGCTGATATAAGGAATTGTTCTTGACGCTCTGGGATTAACCTCGATAACATAAAGCTTATTATGATAAATAAGATACTGAATGTTGACAAGACCCTTTGTGCCGAGCGAAAGAGCAAGCTTTTCGGAGCAGTCAATTATATTCTTGAGCATTTTATCGTTGAGATTGTAAGGCGGATAAACAGCGATAGAGTCGCCGCTGTGAACGCCTGCACGCTCGATATGCTCCATGATGCCGGGGATAAGAACATCCTTGCCGTCTGAGATAACATCAACTTCAAGCTCCGTGCCCATCATGTATTTGTCAACAAGAACGGGATTTTCTATTTCGCCCGAAAGAATGATATCCATGTAGCGCTCAACATCGGCTTTTTCGTGTGCAATTGTCATGTTCTGACCGCCGATAACATATGAAGGACGGAGAAGAACGGGGTATCCGAGAGATTCGGCGGCGTCAAGAGCCTCCTGCTTTGTCATAACGCCCATGCCCTTGGGTCTGCGAATTGCAAATTTTTCAAGCAAAGCGTCAAAACGCTCTCTGTCCTCGGCGGTGTCGATGCCGTCAGCGGAGGTGCCGAGAATTCTGATTCCGTTTTCGTCAAGGAATTTTGTAAGTTTGATAGCGGTCTGACCGCCGAAAGCAACAACAACGCCCATGGGCTTTTCAACCTTGATGATGTTCATGACATCTTCGGGAGTCAGAGGCTCAAAATAAAGTCTGTCAGCCGTGTCATAATCGGTTGAAACGGTTTCGGGGTTATTGTTAACTATTGCAACCTCATAGCCGAGGTCTTTAAGAGTCCAGACGCAGTGAACAGATGAATAGTCGAATTCAATGCCCTGACCGATTCTGATGGGGCCTGAGCCGAGAACGATAACTCTTTCCTTGCCGCCCTCTTTAATGAATCCTCTTGCCTCGCAATCGTCATCATAGGTTGAATAGAAATACGGGGTTGTGGCGTTGAACTCTGCGGCGCAGGTGTCAACGATTTTATAAACGGCGTCCTTGTGAGCGGGAAGCTCATCAACGCCCGAAATGCGCTTCAAAGCGGCGTCGGTATAGCCGAAGTTTTTGCCTTCATAGTATTTTTCTGCGGTGAGATTTCCGCCCTCAATCGATTTTTCAAAATCTGCAAGATTTTTGAGCTTGTAAAGGAACCATTCGGTAACCTTTGTCAGTTCAAATATTTTGCTGATGGGCATTCCGCTCTTGATTGCCTCAAAGATTGAGAACAGACGCATATCGTCGGTTTCTTTCAGGCGTTCTTCAAGAGGAGCGTCGGTTTTCGGGGTGGCATTGAGAGTGTCAAGCGATATCTCGGCGCCTCTGACAGCTTTCATTATAGCCATTTCAAATGACGGACCGATTGCCATAACCTCGCCCGTCGCTTTCATCTGAGTGCCGAGCTTGCGGCTTGCGTTAACGAATTTATCGAACGGCCATTTCGGGAGTTTGACAACAATGTAGTCAACAGCAGGCTCAAAGCAGGCGCAGGTTTTGCCCGTGATGTCGTTCTTGATTTCGTCAAGAGTATAGCCGAGAGCAAGCTTTGCAGTTACCTTTGCAATGGGATAACCCGTTGCTTTACTTGCAAGAGCGGATGAGCGGGAAACTCTGGGGTTAACCTCGATAACCGCATAGTCCATGCTGTTGGGGTCAAGAGCAAACTGACAGTTACAGCCGCCGATTATTCCGAGAGCGTTGACTATGTCAAGAGCCGCCTTGCGGAGCATCTGAAATTCAGCATTAGCAAGCGTAAGAGCGGGAGCAACAACGATACTGTCACCCGTGTGGATTCCGACGGGGTCAAAGTTTTCCATGCTGCAAACCGCAACGCAGTTGCCTGCGCTGTCACGCATGGTTTCAAATTCAATTTCCTTCCAGCCGTAGATGTATTTTTCAACAAGAACCTGAGTGATGGGGGAGAGGTCAAGACCTGTTTTTGCAATAACGGCAAGCTCCTCGGGATTCTCGGCAACTCCGCCGCCTCCGCCGCCGAGGGTGAATGCGGGTCTGATGATGATGGGATAGCCGATTTTCTCTGCTATTTCAAGAGCTGTTTCAACATCGTTTGCAATTTCTGACGGAATAACGGGCTGACCGATTTCTTCCATCGTGTCACGGAACATTTTTCTGTCTTCTGCCTTGTCGATTGCTTCGGCATTTGTTCCGAGAAGCTTAACGCCCATTCTGTCGAGGTAACCGTCCTTGCTCAGCTGCATGGCAATGGTAAGACCGGTCTGACCGCCGAGACCTGCAAGCAGGCTGTCGGGGCGTTCTTTTTCAATTATTCTCTTAACGGTTTCTGCTGTGAGCGGTTCAAGATAGATTTCATCCGCAAGAGCCTTGTCTGTCATTATAGTTGCAGGGTTTGAGTTAACAAGAACAACATCCAAGCCTGCGTCTTTGAGGACACGGCATGCCTGAGTTCCCGCATAGTCAAATTCGGCAGCCTGTCCGATAACAATGGGACCTGAGCCGATAACCATGACTTTTTTAATGTCTTTGTTGATTGGCATATTTTAACCTCCCTGTATTGCTTTTATAATTAGTCTTTCAGAAGCTTAACAAGCACTGCTTTCTGAGCGTGAAGTCTGTTTTCTGCTTCTTCAAATATTTCTTTTGCGTGTTCTTCGAATACCTTTGCCGTGATTTCCTCCTCACGGTGAGCGGGCAGACAATGCAGAACGATTGCATCGGGCTTTGCAACAGCCATTACGCTGTCGTTAATCTGATAGCCTGCAAAAATCTTCTTTCTGCGCTCCGCTTCGCTCTCCTGACCCATTGAAGCCCAGACATCGGTATAGAGCACATCGGCATCCTTTGCGGCTTCATATATATCGGAAGTGCATTTGAAATCGCCGTTTTCGCTTGCCCATTTCATGATTTCAGGGTCGGGCTGATGGCTGTCGGGGCAACCGATGCTGACGGACATGCCCATTTTGATACCGCCGACAATCAGCGAGTTTGCCATGTTGTTGCCGTCGCCTATGTAGCAGAATTTGTTGCCTTTGATAGAGCCCTTGATTTCACGGATAGTCATAAGGTCAGCAAGAACCTGACAGGGATGGCAGTAATCGGTGAGACCGTTGATAATGGGAATATTACCGTATTCGGCGAGCGTTTCAACATCGCTCTGCTTAAAGGTTCTGATCATGATTCCGTCAAGATAGCCCGAAAGCACTCTTGCCGTGTCTTTGACGGGTTCGCCTCTGCCGAGCTGGATATCGTTAGAACTGAGGAAAAGAGCCGTTCCTCCGAGGTCATACATTCCGACCTCAAAAGAAACTCTTGTTCTCGTTGAGGATTTAAGAAAAATCATGCCGAGGGTCTTGCCTTTTAAAAGGTGATGCTCAATGCCGTGCTTCTTTTCGTATTTGAGCTGATCGGCGAGATTGAGAATCTCGTTGATTTCGTTTGTGCTCAGATCCATGAGCTTCAATAAGTGTTTCATATATTCCTCCATTAAATTATTTACATAATATGCATATATTTTGAATAATTATACACAAATTCGTCGCAATAGTCAACATCAAAGTGCATATATATTCGCATTAAAAGCAATTAAGTTTAGGCTTTTTCGACAAAATTCCTAATTTATAATTATATAATATCATTTTATAATTTTTATTCCAAATAGTAAAATTGACAAACTATTCCGAAAAAATCGCCGTTCAAATTAATGAACGGCGAAAAATTAAATATTAAATGAATAAATAAATGAAAGAACGGCAAAGCCCGCCGCTCCGAAAGAGCAGCAGTTTTTTGCAAAATAGTTTTTGACCGTTCTTTTTTTCATTGATTATCACCTGTAAATTCAATTAATGAGAAATTCTGTTCCTGAGAGAATCCAAGCACATTAAACAGCACAAGCACTCTATTGTATTCCGATGGATTGATTTCCTTAATTTGACTCAGTGAGCAGTAGCGGGGGTCGATAACGGTAATTTCTTCAAAATGCTCCGCAATCAGCGGGATAAACTCATTTGCGTAGCTGTCTTTGATTATCAGAAGCTTCAGACCGTTTCGGTTTGTGTTATTTTTAACGGAGCAAACTCCGTAATTGCCTCCAAGGAAATAAAGAAACTTGTCTTTTTGGCTCAGATATTCTTCAAAATATAATGAATCATACTTTTTATCCTTAACGGTAAGCGTAAAATCGGTTTCGGTGCGGTAAACGCTGATTGAATCGGGTTTTATTCTTTCGTTAAGGGTTTTTGAATAAAGCGTTCCTTTAAAATCGTTTGTCACGGTCTCAACGCTGAAAGCAGATTCGGGCAGGGGAGTGTAACCGAGCTTTTGACCTGCGGCGGTATATGCCGCAAAGGCTGAGGATGAAGTCCAATGATGGTCGGTTCTGTAATAAGCATATTCTTTTTCAGCGATTTCCCGGGAAACATCAATTGCTTCTATTCCGCTCAATTTCCCGACGCAATAATCATTATACTCCGATTCGTCCTGAACATCAAGATATTTCGGAAGTTTATTTTTTAACATTTCCTGAGCAGTCGGCACAAGCATAAAATCAAATGGGGTTTCGGGATAGCGTGATTTGAGCTTGTTGAGAGCCGTGATATTTCTGTCGGTCAGAGTGTAGTCAACATTCCTGAAGGTTTGAAAAAGGCTTCCGTCAATCTCAAAAACGCCGTTAATCTCATTCTTGCCTATTGATTTGTCGATTTGATTTTTTATTTTTATAAACTGCTCTCTGAGCACAAAATGGTCTGAAAAATATGCGCTGACGCCTTTCATAAAACTGCGGTTTTTGTAGCTTTGAAAGCTGAGCGTCGGAAATTCGGCAAGCGTTTTGTTCTCATTATAGCTTACCGTTTCCTTTTCACCGAACAGAGTGAAAGCAGGAATAATTATAATTATCAGAAAAAAGAGAACTGTTCTCAAGGCTTTCGTTTTCATGTCTGCTCCTAAAAGTTGAAATAAAGAAACGGATTGTATGATGCGTCAACAAGGTATGCAATGCAGGCGGTTAAACCTGCGCCCTCGCCGATAAGTGCAACGATTTCGCCGTAACTTTTTTTGCTTTTTAATTCTTTGCATATTCTGAGCGGTAAGCCCGTTGAAATAATTGCGGCGGCAATGAGAGTTATTGAATAATTATGAAGTGCGTTAAGGGTGAATGAATCAAGCAACGAACCTGCCGAGCCGAACATTGCTCCGATAAATAAAAGTTCGTCGGCAGGGGAGGTTATTTCAAAAATAACCCAGCCTATAACTACAGCCAGTAAAGTGTATATATGCTTAACAGGCGACGGAAGCTTCTTTAGCAGAGAAGCAAAAACGAATTTTTCAAGTATAAGGATAATTCCGTAATAAAGACCCCAGATGATAAAATTCCAGCTTGCTCCGTGCCACATTCCTGTTAAAAACCAAACAATAAGCAGATTTAAAACCGTTCTGCCCTTGCCCTTTCGGCTTCCACCGAGCGGAAAATAAACATAGCTTTTGAACCAACCGCCGAGGGTCATATGCCATCTGCGCCAAAACTCCGATACGCTCGATGAATTGTAAGGATAATCGAAATTTTTCGGAAAACTGAAGCCGAGCATCTTCCCGAGACCGATTGCCATATCGCTGTAGCCCGAAAAGTCAAAATAAATCTGAAGCGTAAAGGAAATTATGCCGAGCCATGCGGTCAAGGCGGGCAAGGAAGAATAATTCATCGCTTTAATCTCTGTCCAAAGCTCGCCGACGGAGTTCGCAATAAGAACCTTCTTGCAAAGTCCGCATATGAAAATTGAAATACCGTCGCTGATTGCCTCAAAATCAATTTTTCTGCATTCAAGCTCTCTTGCTACATCTTCATACCGAACTATCGGTCCTGCAACGATTTGCGGAAACATTGTAACAAACGCCGCAAAGTTGATAAAGCTCTTTTGTACTTTAATATTTCTTCTGTACAGATCAATGGTGTATGACATTGATTGGAAAGTGAAAAAGCTGATTCCGATTGGCAAGGGAAGATTTGGATTGCGAAGCGATAATCCCAAAGAATTCAGTGTTTCAACAAAGAATCCGCTGTATTTGAAAACGCCGAGCAGAGAAAGGTTCATTATAATTGACACAATCAGGCACAGCTTTCTGACTGAGTCTCTGCCGTCATATTTATCCATTATCCTGCCGGCGGTGTAATCTATCAGCGTTGATATTACCATTATAACAACATAAACCGGCTCGCCCCATGAATAAAAGAGCAAGCCGGTTAAAAATAATACACTGTTTTTAAACCTGAACGGAACTGCATAATAAAGCAGTAACGCAACAGGCAGAAACATAAACAGAAATACGGGCTCAGAAAAAACCATAAATATAAGTCTCCGAAAAGATTTTATTTATTTGATGCGCTGTCAATAACGCCTTGAACGGCATCAGAGTTTTCACATATGCAAATGATAACTGTATTTCCTTTTGTGATAACCGAGGCAGAGTCAATCTTGGGAACCTGGTCGGGTCCGTAGCTGCCGTAGCCTTCACGGAGATAGTCAATTCTTGCCTGAACGGCATCGGCAACGGTCTGCCTTGCGGAATCGTCAACGCAATTGAAAACTGCGATTTCATCTGCGGTTGCGCTGCTTCCTGCGTAGAATGCAGCCTTTGTGCAGAGTGAAGAATCTACTCCGTAAATTGAATATGCTGCTTCCTGAGTGCTCTTTTCGAGCTCCTCACCGAATTGAAGCTCCGAATTCAATGCATCTGCAATTATATCGGCGTCATAATTTCCGCCGTCTTTTGTGCATCCGAAAAAGGTTAATGCCATTACTGCGGCAATGAATACCGCCCAAATCTTTCTCATGTTTTGTCTCCCCGATAGTTTATGAATTTTCAATCAGATAATTTAACCAGATTTCACAGTATTTTTTCTTGAGATGAATTCCGTCGCTTGCAGCTTCGGGCGGCAATGCTCCGTCGCTGCCCCTCATTGCTTCGGCGGGAGCGATATAATGAACTCCCTTGTCAGCCGCAAGCTTTTCGATTTTTTTGTTGAGATTATTAATGGTTGTGTTGTTACAGCCGTAGTTGTTTTCATCCGACGCTTTTTTGCTTATCGGAAGAATTGATTGAAGATAAATCTCGGCTTCGGGAACTCTTTCGTGAACAGCGTCAACAACCTTTGCGTATCTTCTTATAAATTCGTCCGTGTTCGGCCATCCGCATTCATTGTCGCCGAACATAAGATAGATTTTATCAAAATGTTTGCCGTTCAGTTCATCGATAACGGGAACATTACTCCCGGAAACGGATTTTGTGAATACCGTGTCAACATTCAAACCGACAACGGCATAAACATTATCAACAAGTCCGTAATTTTTGCAGTCAAGAACTCTTGAATTGCCGACGAAAGCGCAGTTGTCAAAATAGCTGTAATCGCCCTTTGCAGGAGCGGTTGTTGCCTTTGCGGTGGTCTTTATTTCAGGGTAAGTCCACGGCAGAGTAAACAGCTTTGTTGAGGAATGCTTCGTCGGATTGTTTTGAGAAGTTGAGGGAGCTTTTGTTGTCGATTTTTTGGTGGTTTTATCAATTCCCGAAGTCGAAGTAGCGGTTAAATCCGTTTCGGCAGCTTTTGATGTTTCAATTGCGGTTGTTCCTGCCGTTGAAGCAGCTTTTGTGCTTGAAAAGAGAGTTGAGCCTGATGATGTGCTTTCGGCTGCCGATATAGAATCGGGAGACAGGAATTTAATTCCCGCAAAACAAGCTACGCCGACAATTATTATTCCGCAAATTAAATATATGACCTTGTTGTATGATTTATTATTCATGAGCATTGCGCTCTCCTTAATCTGATTTCGGTATTTATTATTTTACATTAAGTGCAAAAATAAATCAATGTATATTTAGTTACAGATTAATAACAAATTATTACATTTTTAATTGAAAATCACCAAATAATATTACTAAATTATTAATGAATTCTTGATTCCTCTCATGACGAAGCATAATAAACTCCGAGTCGAAAAAAGAACCAAAAAAGCAACCTTCATTATACGATAACGAATCGACAATACAAGGCTGCTTTTTTATAATATGTTTTCTTTTAACTTTCTCTCAGTGAGACAACATGATATTATTCTTTCGGGCAATGATTTGTTGCGACGATATCAATTCCCGTGCCAAGAATATTTTCAACAAGAACATCTCCGAGAGTGACGGGCGCTTTGACCTCAACCTCCGAAATCTTCTTCATGCAGTCGAATATTTTCTCTTTCGGAATTGCTCCTGCGGATTTGCAGGGAACGACATTGTGAACTCCGCCGCTGACCTTAACCGTTGTAGCAAGGCTTCTGACGGGATGAGTGCATTCCGTTCTTGCGTAAGCGTCGCCACGTTTGCAGGTGTTTCCGGTTACTGAAAGTATATCGCCGTTATCGCTGAGCTCAACGGTAATTCCGCAGCCCATGGGGCAGGCAACGCAAATTATATTTTTCTGCATAAATCACACCTCCACCGAAATTTCAAGCTTTCCGCCTTCGGAGAACTTTTTGAGCATTTCGTTTTTGATAACGACATTCTCCATTTCTCCGGGAGCAAGGCGAGGACGCTTCTTGCTGATGATTTCTTCTCCATTATATTTTACAACGGTTTTGGCGTTTTTATAAACCTCACCGACTCTGAAATAAAGCTTGACATCGCCATCATTTCTGATGTTGATTTTTTGAGGAACAATGTATCGAACGCCGTTAACGCCTTTTGCCGTTATGTATTCGGGGTCTTCGGATTTGCCGAGAACATATCGTGCCGCTCCTTCGCCGGCAGTCTGGCTTTCAAGAGTGACGTAGTCAACAAGGTCGTGAACATGAAGAACGTTTCCGCAAGCAAAAACGCCCTTGTGAGAGGTTTCTCTGAATTCGTTGACAACAGCACCGTTTGTTACGGGGTCAAGCTCAATTCCGACAGCTCTTGTCAGCTCGTTTTCGGGGATCAGACCGACGGAGAGCAGGAGAGTGTCGCATTCAATATATTCCTCTGTTCCTTTAATCGGCTTTCTGTTTTCGTCAACATTAGCGATTGTAACGCCCTCAACCCTGTCTTTGCCGTGAATATCGATAACCGTGCAACTGAGTCTGAGCGGAATGTTAAAATCGTTAAGGCATTGAACAATATTTCTTGTAAGTCCGCTTGAATAGGGCATAAGCTCGCAAACGGTTTTAACCTCTGCGCCTTCAAGGGTCATGCGGCGTGCCATGATAAGACCGATATCGCCCGAACCGAGAATAACAACCTTTTTGCCGGGCATATAGCCGTCAATATTGACATATTTCTGAGCAGTTCCTGCGGTCATAATGCCTGAGCATCTTGAACCCGCAATGTTGAGAGCACCTCTGGGTCTTTCACGGCAGCCCATGGCAAGAATAACGGCCTTTGCCTGAATTTCAAGCAGTCCGTCCTCTTTGTTGACTGCATAAACAACATTATCCTGAGTGATTTCAAGAGCCATTGTGTCGGTTTTGTATTCGATTTCTTTTTCGTTAACAAGCTTTATAAATCTGTCGGCATATTCGGGGCCTGAAAGCTCCTCGCCGAAATAATGGAGACCGAAGCCTGTGTGAATGCACTGTTCAAGAATACCGCCGAGAGTTTCGGCTCTTTCAAGAATCAGAATGCTTTCAACTCCGCATTCACGGGCTTTGAGCGCCGCAGCCATTCCGGCGGGGCCGCCTCCGATAACAACTATATCATAATTAAGCATATTCTCCGCCTCACTTTGTTCTGTCATAAAGTATTTTGGAATCGCCGCCGAATTTGGTTATTTCATTGATTTCAACGCCAAGCTCCCGGGCAAGCAGTTCAACGACCTTTGAACCGCAGAAGCCGCCTTGACATCTGCCCATGCCGGCTCTTGTTCTGCGCTTAACGCCGTCAACATCTCTTGCACCTGCGGGAGCATGAATTGCGTCAAGAATTTCGCCTTCGGTGATGGTCTCACAGCGGCAGATTATTCTTCCGTAAGCAGGATTCTTTGCAATAAGAGCCTTGCGTTCTTCGTTACTCATATGTCTGAAACGAACGGGTTCTTCTCTGACGGGGTTGAAATCGCCTTTTTCCTCGGGGCTGAGTGCTTTGATTATCATGTCTTTAACAAACAGAGCAATTGCGGGAGCAGAGGAAAGACCGGGTGATTCAATTCCCGCAACATTGATAAAACGGGAATTCTTTTCGCTCGGCTCGATGATGAAATCGTCTCTGTCGCAATGAGCTCTGAGACCCGCAAAAGAAGTGATAACCTCTCTTGTGCCGAGAACGGGAATGGATTTTCTTGCAGTTTGAAGAATACCGCTCAAGCCCTCGGAGGTTGTTGAAACATCGGTTTTATCTTCAATATCAAGTGCGCTCGGGCCTATTAACAGGTTGCCGTCAACGGTCGGAGTGACAAGAACGCCCTTGCCCATTTTTGAGGGGCATTGGAAAATCGTGTGCTTTGCAAGAGTGCCGATTGATTTGTCGCAAAGCATGTATTCACCTTTTCTCGGAACGGTATGAATTGAATCATCGCCGATAAGAGCGGCAATTTCGTCGCAGAATACGCCTGCGGCATTAATTACATACTTTGAAATTATCTCGGTTTCACCGTTTGAAACGGTGAATTCTTCGCCATTGAAATCAATTTTATTAACTGCAAAGTTTCGGATGAAATCTGCACCGTTGACAACTGCATTTTCAACCGATGCAACAGTCAGCTCATAAGGGCAGACAATTCCTGCCGTCGGAGCCCAGAGAGCGGCTTTTGCTTCGGGGCTGATGGCTGGTTCTGCTTCACGGAGTTTTTCTGCATCATAAATTTCGATATCGGGGACACCGTTCATTTTTCCTCTCTCAAGAAGCTCGTCAAGAACTTCAACTTCTTCGTCGGAAAATGCGACGACAAGTGAGCCGACGGGCTTAAAAGGAACGCTGAGCTCTTTGCACAGCTCAGGCATAAGAGCAGTACCCTTAACATTAAGCTTAGCCTTCAGCGTGCCGGGTTTTGCGTCAAATCCCGCATGAACTATGGCACTGTTGGCTTTTGAGGTACCCATTGCCATGTCGTTGCACTTTTCGAGAAGCGCAATTTTCAAGTTGTATCGGCTCAGCTCACGGGCAATCAGAGACCCGACGACGCCTGCGCCGATAACGGCAACATCGTATTTCATTAATATAACCTCCGTAGAAAAAATTTTACCGAATAAAGTATATCATATCTTTTTAGATAAGACAATATAAAATTTAGACAAATTGTGCCGTTTGTCGGATTTTTTTCTTAATTTTTTCATTATTTGATGATACGAAAATTATGCTGTTGATGATGCGAAAATTATGCTATTTAAATATTGACAAATATTTCATTTTAATGCACAATATATAGTAAATTAAATCGAGAGGAACTGATAAATATGATGACCGACATTGAAATAGCTCAGTCTGTTCAGATGAAGCCGATAACCGATATCGCAGAATCTGCGGGAATTGACGAAAAGTATCTTGAACAGTACGGCAAATATAAAGCAAAAGTTGATTTGTCCTTGCTCAAGGAGAGCAAAAAAGAGGACGGTAAGCTTGTTCTTGTTACGGCAATTACCCCCACTCCCGCAGGAGAGGGCAAAACAACAACCACCATCGGTCTTGCCGACGGTCTCAAAAGAATCGGCAAAAATGTTATGGTTGCTCTGAGAGAGCCTTCGCTCGGCCCCGTTTTCGGAATCAAAGGCGGTGCGGCAGGCGGCGGCTATGCTCAGGTTGTTCCCATGGAAGATATTAATCTTCATTTTACGGGCGATTTTCACGCAATAGGAGCGGCAAACAATCTTCTTGCCGCAATGCTTGATAACCATATTTATCAAGGGAATTCTCTTAATATAGACCCGAGAAGAATCACATGGAAGCGCTGTGTTGACATGAACGACAGACAGCTCCGTTTTGTAACCGACGGTCTCGGCGGCAGAGTTAACGGAGTTCCGAGAGAGGATGGCTACGATATCACCGTTGCTTCCGAAATTATGGCTGTTCTTTGCCTTTCAACATCAATTACCGACCTTAAAGAAAGACTTTCAAGAATAATTGTAGGCTATACCTATGACGAAAAGCCCGTTACGGCAGGTCAGCTTAATGCGGCGGGAGCAATGACAGCATTGCTCAAAGATGCGTTAAAGCCCAATCTTGTTCAGACTCTTGAGGGCACTCCCGCTTTGGTTCACGGCGGACCTTTTGCAAATATTGCTCACGGCTGTAACTCGGTTATGGCAACAAAACTTGCGATGAAGCTCGGCGATTATGCAATAACGGAAGCAGGCTTCGGCGCAGATCTCGGAGCAGAAAAATTTCTTGATATCAAGTGCCGTTATGCAGGTCTTACTCCGAGCGCAGTTGTTGTTGTTGCAACTATCCGTGCGCTCAAAATGCACGGCGGTGTTCCCAAAACAGAGCTTGGTTCTGAGAATCTTGAAGCGCTTGAAAAGGGCATTCCCAATCTTCTGCGCCATGTATCAAACATTAAAAATGTATATAAGCTTCCGAGCGTTGTTGCGGTTAACCGTTTCCCGACCGACACAGACGCCGAGGTAAATCTTATAATTGAAAAATGCAAAGAGCTTGGCGTTAATGTGATTCTTTCAAATGTTTGGGCAGAGGGCGGTAAAGGCGGTGTTGAGCTTGCGGAAGAAGTTGTACGTCTTTGCGAACAGCCGAATGATTTCACTTTTTCATATGAGCTTGACGGCTCAATCGAGGATAAGATTGAAGCAATAGTCAAAAAAGTTTACGGCGGCAGCGGAATCAGCGTTCTTCCTGCGGCAAAGAAGCAGATTGCGGCTCTTGAAGCCATGGGATATTCAAAGCTTCCCGTCTGCATTGCCAAAACGCAGTACAGCTTCTCCGATGACCCGACAAAGCTCGGTGCACCCGAGAATTTCACGGTTACGGTTAAAAATGTTAAAATTTCCGCCGGTGCAGGTTTTATTGTTGTTCTGACGGGCGATATTATGACCATGCCCGGCTTGCCCAAGGTTCCCGCCGCTGAAAAAATCGATGTTGACGAAAACGGAAAGATAAGCGGTTTGTTCTGATAAAACTTTCGGAGGCTTATTGACATGGCAAATAAAAACGGAATTCTTTACGCTGATCCGACGGTCTGCGCTGTTGAAGATTATTATTTAATTGCCGTTCCCGTCAGAAAAAAGGTTCTGATGCATGTTGAAATCGGCGGTAAAAGGTTTTTCAATCATTCAAACGGCGTCAGAGTCAGCGACACCTGCGTTCAGATGTTCAAAGTGCCGTCCGCACTTTTAAATGAACATAAGGAATATAAAATATATTTTAAACAGATTTATAAACGCCTTGCTTATTCTGTTTCAACGGGTGAGGAACAGGCTTTAACTTATAAATTCAAGCCTTTGGAGAAAACCGAAAACATCAATATTTGCCATATTTCCGATACTCACGGTCAGAGAAAAGCTCCGTTCGGTTGCGGCTCGTTCTTTGGCGATGACCTTGATTTGCTAATTCTTAACGGAGATATTTCAAGCTCAACCGAAAGGATGAGTCAGGTTATTCTGCCTTATCAGATAGCTTCCGACATTACCAAGGGCGAAATACCCGTTATCATTTCAAGGGGCAATCACGATCTCAGGGGCAAAAACGCCGAAAAGCTCGACAAATTATTGCCGACTGCCAACGGGAAATCATATTATACCGTTTCGCTCGGAGAAATCAGCTTTTTGGTTACCGACTGTGGCGAAGATAAGGTTGATGAACATCGTGAGTACGGCGGAACTGCCGCATATCACGGCTTCAGGGAAGAAGAAACGGAGTTTATCCGTTCCGTTGCCGAAAAGGATGGTTTTTTAAACAAAAAATACCGTTTTGTTATTTCTCATATTCCTTTCCCGATAAGAAACACCAATCCTTGGGGAAGTGAAAAAGCACCGTTTGACATAGAAAACGATATCTATGATGAATGGACGGCACTTGTTAATGAATCCTTTAAGCCGCAGTTCTTTTTCGGCGGTCATTATCACGAAATCGAATTAATCCGAAAGGATTCTGAGAGAAACACAAGAAAGGTTTGCTGTGACATATTGCTCGGCTCAAAGCCCGAAGGAAAAACCGATTTTATCGGTGCATGTGTAACGGTTAACCGAAACTGCTGTTTAATCCGTTTCGTTGATAAAAACCGTAAGGTTTCGGATGAAATCGTTTCAAAGTTTTAAAAAACAAAATTGTCCTCAATTCCGATTGGCTTCGGGTTGAGGACAATTATTTTAAAGATTAATCTGACTTAATACTTTCCCTATTTTATCGTGAATAACAAGCCCGAACTTTGAGTCCATTTCGGTTGCGTCTTTGTTGATTAAAACGAGCTTGCTTCCTCTGAAATATCTGATAAATCCTGCGGCGGGGTAGACTGTCAAAGATGTTCCCGCAACAATAAGCATATCTGCCCGTTCAATTGCATCAACGGCGCCCGAAATTATGTCTTCATTAAGCGGTTCTTCATAAAGCACAACATCGGGTTTGACTGTTCCGCCGCATTCGCATTTCGGGATGCCCTCGGAATTATAAACGAAGTCAAAACCGTGAAATTTGCCGCATTTCATGCAGTAGTTTCTCAGCGCTGAGCCGTGAAGCTCATAAACACACTTGCTGCCCGCTTTCTGATGCAGTCCGTCAACATTCTGGGTTATAACCGCTTTAAGCTTTCCCGATTTTTCAAGCTCTGCGAGCTTATAATGAGCGGCGTTCGGCTCAGAATCGGGATAACAAAGATATTTTCTGTAAAAATCATAAAATTCAGCTGTGTGTTCATTAAAAAATGTTCGGCTGAGCACGGTTTCGGGCGGAACTCTGTAATTCATCATATAGATTCCGTCGGCGGATCTGAAATCTTTTATTCCGCTTTCCGTCGATACGCCCGCTCCCCCGAAAAAGACGATATTTTCGCTTTCATATATCATATCGGTAAGCTGATTGATTTTATCATTCATTTGTTTCACCTTCCGAAATGATTATAACTATATTTGCGCTGAATTTCAATAAAAATTGCTTTAAAACACGAAATATTGATTTTTTGTTGCAATAATCATAATATAATGATATAATAATCAAGTATAATATTTTGTGTTTATTATACGCCTGATGTGCAATACTAATTTTGTTTCATTTTGCAGAAAGGGCGTATATTAATGAAAAATAATAAAAATAACAAAAAGAGCAATTTCTTTCTTCCGACTCCTCCTTGGCAGGCTCCCGACCTGAGCAGCGGCTCAAATTCAGAGGGCGGCGAACCGTCAGCGCTCAGCGGAATAATAGAAACGGGTTCAATTACGGTTCGCAAAGGAGACAGGCTGATTCATTGCTTAACGATAATCGGTCAGATTGAGGGGCATTATATTCTCTCGGCGCAAAATAAGACGACGAAATACGAGCATGTCATCCCTCAGCTTGTTGCCATTGAGGAGAGCGACGAGGTTGACGGGCTGATTATGATTCTCAACACCGTCGGCGGCGATATCGAAGCAGGTCTTGCAATAGCCGAGCTTGTTTCGGGTATGACAACCCCGACCGTTTCTCTTGTTCTCGGCGGCGGTCATTCAATCGGTGTGCCGCTTGCGGTTTCTGCCGACCGTTCTTTTATAACTCCGTCTGCGACAATGACAATTCATCCCGTCAGAATGAACGGTCTTGTTCTCGGAGTTCCTCAGACGCTTTCATATTTTGAACAGATGCAGGAGAGAATTGTCCGCTTTGTTTCGGATAATTCAAAAATCAGCGGTGACAGGTTCAGGGAAATGATGCTTGCAACGGGCGAGCTTGTTATGGATGTCGGAACGGTGCTTTCGGGCGAAGCCGCTGTTGAAGAAGGTCTTATCGATTCTCTCGGAAGCCTTTCGGATGCTCTGAACTGCCTTTATGAATTGATTGAAGAAAAAGAAAATTCCAATAGAAAAGAAACACCCGAAGATAAATCAGATAATAATACTCCGAAAGGATGAAATAAATGGCAAACACCCAGAATAATAAAAAATCGAGTGCACCAAAGAAAAAAGCGCCGCAAAAAAGCAACGCTTCATCCAAATCCGCCACACAAAAGAAAGATAACAATAAAATAGAATTATCTGATTTTGCCAAAAGACAAAAAGCGGCAATAATCATGCTTGCGGTTGCCGCTTTTATTCTGTTTCTTGTGATTATAAAGGGCGAGAGCGTCTGGCTTGCAATGCATAACGGCTTGTTCGGCATTTTCGGCTTCTGTGTTTATGTTATTCCCGCCGTGCTTTTCTATATGGCAATTGTATTTTCAAGGGACAAGCCGCTCGGCAGCATTGCCGCAAATCTGACGGAAACGGCGGCTTTTGTTGCCTTGCTCAGCGGAGCGATACATATTTTTGTCAACGATTCGCAGTACCTGAAGGATGCAGGAATATATGAGCAGATTGTCGATGTCTGGGAAAAAGCGCCTTCTCTCGGCAGCGGGGGAGTAATAGGAGCGATTCTCGGCGGAGTCGTTTCAAAAATGTTCGGCAAAACGGGAGCTTCCGTAACTTTTATCATTCTGATTTTGCTTGTTCTGATGCTTATAACCGGCGCAACCATATCGGGAGTTTTCAGCGCAATCAAAAAGCCCATTAAAAGCGTTAATGAAATGGCTAACGAAAAGCTTGAGGAAAATGCCCGCCGCCGAGAACAGGAAAAGCTTGAGGAAAAAGAAGAAAAAGAAGCCCCCAAAAAAGCTTTTAATCCTCCCAAACAGCCTACTGTTTCGGTTGAAAAATTTGAGGATAACTTCATTACGGATGAATCAACTTTTGAACCCGTTGAAGAACCCGAAATTCCCAATATTCCCGTTATCAAACTGCCTGATTCCACTCCGACCGAAATTATCGAAAATACAATAGAGCAGGCGGTTATTGAGAAAAAAACAAAGAGAAAAAAATCCGAGCCTCCCGTCCCTGACGGAGAGCCGATTCAGACTGATGAAGCTTCGGATTCTGATTATGAAGCCGAACAGGATTTACCCTTTGATAATAATGATTCCGAAAAGCAGGAATATATCTTTCCCCCTGTTGACTGCCTTGATTTTGCCGAAAAAGACAGCTCAACCGATAACATTGCCGAGATGCAGCTCGGAGCAAAAAAGCTTATTTCAACCCTTGAAAGCTTCAAAATCAAAGCAGAGGTCACAAATATTTGCAGAGGTCCTTCCGTAACGAGATACGAGCTTGTACCCGACGCAGGCGTCAGAATCAATAAAATTACCAATCTTTCCGATGATATTGCACTTCGTCTTGCAGCAACGAGCGTTCGTATCGAAGCTCCGATTCCCGGCAAATCGGCAATCGGCATTGAAGTTCCCAACAGCGCAAAATCCATGGTTACAATCCGTGAAATCATTGATACTCCCGAATTCAGAGATTCAAAAAGCAAGCTTACCGTTGCGCTCGGTAAAGATATAACAGGCAACATTATTTGCGCCGACCTTGCAAAAATGCCGCATCTTCTTGTTGCGGGCACAACGGGTTCGGGCAAATCGGTATGCCTTAATTCAATGATTGTCAGCATTCTTTTCAACGCTTCTCCCGATGAGGTTAAGCTTCTGATGATTGACCCGAAGATGGTTGAATTTACCGTCTATAACGGCATTGCTCATCTTGAAGTTCCCGTTGTTTCTAATCCGAGAAAAGCCGCAGGCGCTCTCGGTTGGGCTGTCGGAGAAATGGAAAAGCGTTATAAGCAGTTTTCTGAAAACGGCGTCAGAGATATCAAGGGCTTCAACAAGCTTTGCGAATTCAGAGACGATCTTCAGAAAATGCATCAGATAGTTATTTTCATCGATGAGCTGTCTGATCTTATGATGGTTTCTCCCAAAGAGGTTGAGGATTCTATTTGTCGCCTTGCTCAGATGGCAAGAGCCGCGGGCATTCATCTTGTTATTGCAACTCAGAGACCGTCTGTTGATGTAATAACGGGTATAATCAAAGCAAATATTCCGAGCAGAATTGCTCTTTCTGTTTCTTCTCAGGTGGATTCAAGAACAATTCTTGACGCTGTCGGTGCAGAAAAACTGCTCGGTAACGGCGATATGCTCTTTAATCCCGTCGGTTCTTCAAAGCCCAAGCGTGTTCAGGGCTGTTATATTTCCGACGCAGAGGTCGAGCGTGTTGTTAACCACATCAAATCACAGGCTCAGACCACCTATAACGAGGAAACAATCCATGAAATCGAAGCCAAAGCGGCGGCTTCGGAAAATGCAAAGGGCATGGCATCCGACGGAACGGACGATGACGATTACGATCCCATGCTTAATGATGCAATTGAGGTTGTCGTCAATGCAGGCGGCGCTTCAACAACAATGCTTCAGAAGAAGTTGAAGCTCGGCTATGCAAGAGCTTCAAGAGTTATGGATCAGCTTGAAGAAAAGGGAATTGTCGGACCTTCCGAGGGCGCAAAGCCGAGAGCTGTTCTTATTTCAAAACAGCAATGGTATGAAATGCAGGCTCTTTCAAGCGGAGCCGCTCCGTCAATCGACGATGTTTTTGAAGATGACGAGGATTATGCCGGAGCAGATGAAGATTTTGACTGATATATAAGAGGTGCCGAATGAACGGTTTTCTTCCCGTAACAAAAGAAGATATGGCTGAAAGAGGCTGGGAGCAGGCTGATTTTGTCTATGTAAGCGGTGACGCTTATGTGGATCATCCTGCTTTCGGTGCGGCGATTATTTCCCGTGTGCTTGAAAATGAAGGCTTTAAGGTTGCATTTCTTGCTCAGCCCGATTGGAGAAGCGACGGGGATTTCAAGCGTTTCGGCAGACCGAGGCTCGGTTTTCTTGTCAGCAGCGGTAACATTGATTCAATGGTTGCCCATTACACGGCGGCAAAGAAAAAAAGAAGCTCGGATTATTACAGCCCCGGGGGCAAGATGGGACTTAGACCCGACAGAGCCGTTATTGTTTATTGCAACAAAATCAGAGAGATTTTCGGCGATATTCCGATTATTATCGGCGGTCTTGAAGCCTCTTTGCGCCGTTTTGCACATTACGATTATTGGGACGATAAAGTTCGCCGTTCAATCCTTTTTGATTCTCAGGCGGATTTGATTTCTTTCGGCATGGGCGAACGCTCCGTTGCCGAAATTGCTCACAGGCTCGACAGCGGCGTTCCTGTTTCCGAAATCCGTGATATCAGAGGAACATGCTACAGCGTTGATGTCAGAGAAACACCGTATTATGCGGCGGAATGCCCGTCATATGATAATGTCTGCAAATCCAAAAAAGAATATGCCGTGTCCTGCCGTATTCAGCAGGACGAGCAGGATTTTTTCAGAGGCAGAGCCGTTCGCCAAAGACACGGCAACAGAATGCTTGTTCAGAATCAGCCTGCAATTCCGTTGTCTCAGCAGGAGCTTGATGCGGTTTATGATTTGCCGTTTATGCGAACCTATCATCCGATGTATGAAGCCATGGGCGGCGTTCCCGGAATTGAAGAAGTCCGATTTTCAATCGCCCATAACCGTGGGTGTTTCGGAGGCTGTAATTTCTGTTCGCTTGCTTTTCATCAGGGCAGATACATCACCGCAAGAAGCAAGGAATCGATAGTTAAAGAAGCAAAATTATTAACTCAGTTGCCCGATTTCAAGGGCTATATTCATGATATTGGCGGCCCGACTGCGAATTTCCGCCGCCCGTCCTGTGATGGTCAGGAGCAGAGAGGACTATGCAAAGGCAAAAAATGTCTCGCTCCGTCTCCGTGCCCGAATCTTAAAGCCGACCACACCGAATATCTTGATATTCTGCGAACCGTGCGTGCATTGCCGAAAGTCAAAAAGGTGTTTATCCGTTCGGGTATCAGATATGATTATATGCTTCAGGATAAGGACGATTCATTTTTCAGAGAGCTTGTTGCTCATCATGTCAGCGGTCAGCTTAAAGTTGCGCCGGAGCATTGCTCTGCCGCAGTTCTTGATAAAATGGGTAAACCCCATATTGAAGCATATCTTGAATTTTCAAAAAGATATTTCAAATACAGCAAAAACGAGGGCAAGGAGCAGTATCTTGTGCCGTATCTTATGTCATCGCATCCCGGCAGTACTCTCAAGGATGCGGTGGAGCTTGCGCTGTTTCTGAAAAAAATCGGAATCAGACCCGAGCAGGTTCAGGATTTTTATCCGACTCCCGGAACGGTATCAACCTGTATGTTTTATACGGGGCTTGACCCTTACACTTTAAAAGAGGTTTATGTTGCAAAGGATCCGCATGAAAAAGCAATGCAGAGGGCGTTGCTGCAATATTTTAATCCGAAAAATGCTGATCTCGTTCGTGAAGCGTTAAGAAAAGCGGGCAGGAACGATCTTATCGGTTTTGGCGAAAAATGCCTTGTTCATCCAAAGAACCGCCCGCAGTCTGCCGGAGGAGAAAGGGCTGAAAACAGAAATGCAAAACAAAAAGGCAAAAAGAAGCGTTAACAGAAAACTTCTGTATTTTCTGTTTATTCTGATTATTGCTCTGATTTCTGCAGTCGGAACATACATTACTTCCGATGAGCAGGAGGGCGAAACAAGCGGCGGTCAGACCGTGGCTGAATCGGCTGAGAGCTTTTCGGTTCATTATATTGATGTCGGTCAGGGCGACTGCATTTTAACCGTCTGTAACGGAAAAACCCTGCTTATTGATGCGGGCGAAAACGGCAATGAAGCGACGGTTATCAACTACCTGAGGGCACACGGCGTTAAAGCTCTTGATTATGTTATTGCAACTCATCCTCACAGCGACCATATCGGCTCTCTTGCCGAGGTCATTGAAGAATTCGGAGCGTCAAATGTTATTATGCCGAGACTTCCCGAAAGCCTTACGCCGACAACAAAAACATATACGGATTTTTTGAATGCCGTCAAAGCTTCGGGCGCAAAGGTTATAGCCGCAAAGCCGGGCAGCAGCTACACGCTCGGAAGTGCGGAATTTGAAATTCTTGCTCCTATAGATTACGATACCGAAAATCTGAACAATGTTTCCGTTGTTACACGCCTTGTTTACGGCGGCAAAAGCTTTCTCTTCACGGGCGATGCCGAAAAAGAGGTTGAACTTGACCTTGCAGACAGCGGAGCGGTTATTGACAGCGATGTTCTTAAAGTCGGGCATCACGGTTCAAAGACTTCGTCTTCAAAGGATTTTCTGGAGGCTGTTTCTCCCGAAATCTGCGTGATTATGTGCGGCAATAATAATGATTACGGCCATCCGCACAAAGAAGTACTTGACAGACTGAAAAAATATACCGACGGAATCTACAGAACCGATATCTGCGGAAGTATCGTGTTAACCTGCGTCGACGGTGAAATTGAGGTGAATTATGAAAATGAATGACAATACAATTCGTCTCAGCATTGACCGAATCGAGGAAGATAAGGCGGTTTGCATTTCTGATTCGGGTGAAACCGTCATTATTCCGATTTCATCCGTTACGGGCGATTTAAGCGATGGAAAAATAATCGTTGAATGTGAAAACGGAGTATATTCCGTTGATGAAGATGAAACAGAAAGACGCAGAAAGGCTGTTTTTGAGCTTTCCGAAAGCCTTTTTGATGAATAAAAAGTAAATAATTGAAAAAAGCGTCGGGTTATTCACATTTTTCTCTTGAATAATTCGACGCTTTATTATATAATAATTTATATATGTACTTTTGGAGGAAAATGGATTGTCTGCCGAATCAGAAAGAAAAAAAGTCTTTGTTTCCGATGATGAAATGAAGAAGCAAAGAGAATATATTCAGCTCGTCCGTGCAATTACCGAACAGCGCTATTCAAGCAAGCCTAAGGCTTTTGTTCATACCTACGGCTGTCAGGGAAATGTTGCCGACGGTGAGCGCCTTAAAGGCATGCTTGAACAGATGGGCTTTGAGCTTGTTGACGAAGTTAACGGCGCAGATCTCGTGCTTTATAACACATGCGCAATCCGTGAGCATGCAGAAGACAGGGTTTTCGGAAATGTCGGAGCGCTGAAGCCGATAAAATCCGTCAACCGTGACATGAAAATTCTTCTTTGCGGTTGCATGATGCAGCAGGAGAGAGTCGCAAAAAAAATAAGGACAAGCTATCCTTTTGTTGACATTGTTTTCGGAACTCATGTTATTCACAGACTTCCCGAATTCCTTTATGTCAGCTACAGCACGGGCAAAAAGATTTATGAACTGCCCGATGATGACGGAGTAATAACCGAGGAGCTTCCCGTTCACCGTGACAGCGATTTTAAAGCGTGGCTTCCGATTATGTACGGCTGCAACAATTTTTGCAGTTACTGCATTGTTCCCTATGTCAGAGGCAGAGAAAGAAGCAGAGACCCCGAAACGATAATCAGCGAAGCAAAGCAGCTTGTTGCTCAAGGATATAAAGAAATAACCCTGCTCGGTCAGAATGTCAATTCATACGGCAAAAATCCCGATTTCGGCTGCAATTTTGCTCAGCTAATGAGCAGATTAAACGATATTGAGGGGGATTTTATTATTCGCTTTATGACCTCTCATCCGAAAGACTGCACCCATGAATTGCTTGACACAATGGCTCGGTGCGAAAAGGTTGCAAAGCATCTTCATTTACCTTTTCAGAGCGGAAGCAACAGAGTGCTGAAAGAAATGAACAGGCGTTATACCCGTGAAAAATACCTTGAACTTCTGAATTATGCTTATTCCGTTATGCCTGATTTATCGGTAACAAGCGATGTAATTGTCGGCTTTCCGGGCGAAACATACGAAGAATTCCGTGAAACCGTTTCGCTTGTTGAAGAAGCAAGGTTCACTTCAATGTTTACCTTTATTTTCTCCCCGAGAGAGGGAACGGTTGCGGCTAAAATGCCCGATCCCGTTTCCAAAGAAGAAAAAAGCAAATGGTTCAGAGAGCTTCTTGACGCTCAGGAGAGAATTGCGGCTCAGAGAACCGCTTCAATGGTCGGCAAAACCTACAGAGTGCTTTGTGAGAGCGTTAACGATTCCGGAATGATAGAGGGCAGAACCTCTGGAAATATAATGATTGAATTCCCGGGTGATGAATCTGTTATCGGTTCGTTCAGAGAGGTCAGGGTCACTGAATCGCTGACTTGGATTCTTAAGGGTGAAATGATTTAGTTAATACGGACGATGTTATCGTATTATAAATAAAGTTTAGTTAGGAGAAACAAAATGGATGTAATCGCAAAAGCAAGAGAGCTCGGTGCTCTTCTTCAGCAGGATGAGCGTTATCTGAGACTTATGGAGGCTCAGAAAGCCAACGAAGCCGACGACGCTCTCAACGAGCTCATTTCAAGAATTCAGCTTGTTCAGATGTCTTTCCAGCATGAGGCTGCAAAAGAGGAAAAGAACGAGCAGAAGCTTGAAGCTTACGATAAGGAATTCGGCGAGCTTTACACTCAGATTATGGCGAATCCCAACATGAAAGCTTATGATGCCGCAAGAGCCGAGATTGACAGCCTCATGCAGTATATTATGGGCATTTTCACTCTTTGCCTTCAGGGCGAGGACCCCGCAACCTGCGAACCTCACGAGGAGCATAACTGCGGCGGCGAATGCTCAACCTGCGGCGGATGCCACTGATTTGATAAATATGGGGCTTGCCGCAGATTGTTGCGGCAGCCCTGCGGGATTTTTTGAAAGGTATGGTAATTTCTCATGGCAGAGCTTACCCCGATGATGAAACAGTATTTTCAGGTTAAGGAGCAGTATCCCGATACTATTCTGATGTTTCGTCTTGGCGATTTCTATGAAATGTTTTTCGACGATGCAAAGACTGCGTCTGCCGAGCTTGAACTTGTATTAACGGGCAGAGACTGCGGTCAGGAGGAGAGAGCGCCTATGTGCGGCGTGCCTTTCCACAGCGCAGATTCATACATCGCAAGACTGGTTGCAAAGGGCTATAAGGTCGCAATTTGCGAACAGCTTGAAGACCCTGCTCTTGCAAAAGGAATAGTTAAGCGTGATGTTACCAGGGTTTTGACTCCCGGAACAGTCATTGAAAGCACGATGCTTGACGAGAGCAAAAACAATTTTCTTGCCTGCGTTTTTGCCGATAAATCATGCGTCGGGCTTTGCTTTGCCGATATTTCCACAGGCAGCGTTCATGCAACGCAGTTTGAAAGAAAAAATTCACAACGGAAAATAATAAACGAACTCGGAAGGTTTTCTCCGAGCGAAATTATAATAAATTCCGCCGTCCTTGAGTTGAGCGAGGTTACGGATTTTGTTAAAAACAGGCTCCGTTCCGCCTGCGATCTGCTCGATGACGAATGCTTTGACCTTTCAAAAGCTTCCGCTTCTGTTATTAAGTATTTCAAGGCTTCTTCGCTTTCGGATTTATCCCTTGACGGCTCTGAGGGCGCAATTATTGCAGTCGGTGCGACAATGGATTATCTGAAAGGCGTTCAGAAATCCGAGCTTTCAAACATAAAAGAGCTTGATTTTTACGGCGAGAGCAGTTTTATGCGCCTTGATGTATCAACACTCAGAAATCTTGAAATAACCGAAACAATGCGTAACCGTGAGAAGCGTGGTTCGCTTCTTTGGGTGCTTGATAAAACCAAAACTTCAATGGGCAAGCGCATGCTTCGCTCATGGCTTGAACAGCCTTTACTGAGTATTGCAAAGATTACAAAACGCCATAACGCCGTCGGAGAGCTTGTTGATAATCCGACATTAAGAAGCGATATTATTGAAGCCATGACGGGCTGTCAGGATATCGAAAGGCTGATAACAAGAATTGCTTATTCAACAGCAAACGCAAGAGAGCTCAAAGCTCTTTCCTCAACTCTCAACCGTTTGCCGCAGATAAAAGCCCTGATTTCGGATTGCCGAAGCTCAATGCTCTGCGAGTTGAAGAATGAAATTATTCCGCTCGAAGACCTTGCTTCACTTATTGACAGAGCCATTGTTGACGAGCCGCCGTTCTCAGTGCGTGAGGGCGAGATGATAAAAGACGGCTTCAATGAAGAACTTGATTCTCTGCGTGATATCGTCAGAAATGGCAAGGGATATATTGCCGACATTCAGCAGAGAGAGCAGGAGAAAACGGGCATCAAAAAGCTGAAAATCGGTTATAACAGAGTTTTCGGCTATTACATAGAAGTTTCGAATGCATTCAAGGAGCTTGTTCCCGACGATTATATCCGCAAGCAGACATTAACAAACTGCGAGAGATTCATTACACAGGAGCTTAAAGACCTTGAATCCAAGGTTCTCGGCGCTCAGGAACGGATAGTCCGCCTTGAATTTGAGGTTTTCGATTCCGTTCGCAAAAAAGCGGCAGAGCATCTCTATGAAATTCAGAGAACGGCGTCTGCGGTTGCGGCGCTTGATGTTATTTGTTCTTTCGCAAAGGTCGCTTCCGAAAACAATTATTGCTGCCCCGAAATGAGTGCTGATACCGGAATTTCAATTTGCGGCGGCAGACACCCTGTTGTTGAAAAAATGATAGATTTTCCGTTTGTTCCGAATGATACCGTGCTTGACTGCGGAGAAAACCGCTGTGCAATTATAACGGGGCCGAATATGGCGGGTAAATCAACATATATGCGTCAGGTTGCGCTTATTTGCCTGATGGCTCAGGCAGGAAGCTTTGTTCCCGCTTCTTCGGCAAGCCTTTGCGTGGTTGACGGAATTTTTACCCGTATCGGTGCTTCGGATGATTTATCGTCGGGTTCGTCAACCTTTATGGTTGAAATGACCGAGGTTGCGGATATTCTTAAAAACGCAACCGCCCAAAGTCTGATTATCTTTGATGAAATCGGCAGAGGCACTTCAACATTTGACGGTATGAGCATTGCAAGAGCCGTGCTTGAATTTTCTGCCGATAAGAAAAAGCTCGGAGCAAAAACGCTTTTTGCAACCCATTATCACGAATTGACGGAGCTTGAAAATACCGTTCAGGGCGTAAAGAATTATAATATCGCCGTTAAAAAGAGGGGAGACGATATAACCTTCCTTCGCAGAATCGTTCCCGGAAGTGCAGACGGCAGCTACGGCATTGAGGTAGCAAAGCTTGCAGGCGTTCCTTCAAGCGTTGTTGAGAGAGCTAAGGTGGTGCTGAAAGAGCTCGAGGGCGAGGGTCTTAAAGCTCCCGTCAGTCATCGTGACTATTCGGACGAACAGGATGCTCAGCTTTCTTTCGGAGCGTCAAATGCAAACGATATTGTTGAAAAGCTAAAAAATATTGATGTTAACACTTTAACGCCGATTGAGGCAATGAGTGTTCTCTATGATTTAACCAAACAGGCGAATAACTGATAAGGAGGTTTCCTTTATGCCGAAAATTAATGTTCTTTCAAAGCAGCTTGCGGAGCTTATTGCCGCAGGCGAGGTTGTTGAGCGCCCCGCTTCGGTTGTAAAGGAGCTTCTTGAAAATTCGGTTGACGCAGGAGCGGATACCGTAACCGTTGAAATCAAAAACGGCGGTATTTCTTATATCAGAATCACGGATAACGGCTGCGGAATTGAGAGAGAAGATATCCAAAATGCTTTTGTCAGCCATGCAACAAGCAAAATTGCATCTCCCGATGACCTTAATTCGATTATGACTCTCGGATTCAGAGGCGAGGCGCTTTCAAGCGTCAGCGCAGTTGCGAGAGTTGAAGTTCTGACATGCACGGATTCAGAAAGCATCGGTACAAGATATGTTATCGAAAGTGGAGAGGAGATTTTGCTCGACGATGCGGGATGTCCGAAGGGAACAACCATTATTGTCCGTGACCTTTTTTATAAAACGCCCGCAAGAATGAAATTTCTGAAAAAAGATGTTTCGGAAGCAAACGCTGTTGCCGCTGTTGTTGACAGGATTGCTCTTTCACATCCCGAAATATCTTTCAGATTTATCAGAGAGGGCAAGCAGGTTCTTATTACAAGCGGAAACGGCGATTTGCTGACCTGCATCAGAGAGGTTTTCGGAAAAGAATTTGCCGAAGATCTTATTCCCGCCGAATCAGTCGGTACGGGCGTCAAGGTCAGCGGCTTTGTTTCAAAGCCTTCTGCCGCAAGAACCAACCGCAACATGCAGTTTTTCTTTATTAATAACCGTCTTATAAAAACCGCAACGGGAAGTGCGGCTCTGAGCGAGGGATATAAGAATTCCGTTATGGTCGGTAAATTCCCGTCGTGCGTTCTCAATATTCAGCTTAACCCTTCGCTTGTTGATGTTAACGTTCATCCTGCCAAAACAGAAGTTCGCTTTTCGGATGAACGGATGATTTTCAATGCGATTTTCTACGCTTGCAAGAATGCCCTTGCTTCAGGCGATACGCCGAAACAAATTAAGCAGATTAATAAAGATTATTATCACGAGCCGCCGAAACCGCCCGAACAGCTCAGAATCAAATCCGAGCCTCCCAAAAAGACGGATTTCTGGCAGCATATTCCAGCAGATAAGCCCAAAGCAGAGCCGGTCTCGCCAGATAAGGTTGAAAGAATAAAAATATCTTTTCCCGAGCCTGCCGTTAAGGTCGAGGAAAAGCCGACAGTTTCCGTTAAGCTTTCGTCTCCGACCGTCGAGCCTGCACGAGAAGAAAAAATTGATGATATTCTCTTGAATTCGCCTGCCAAGCAGGAGCAGGCTCCTGTTATTGAAAGCGAATGCAAGGAAAACACCGAAGAATCCAATGCTTTATCCGATTTCAGCGAGGAGGATTTCCTGCTTGTCGGCGAAGCGTTTAAAACTTATATCATTTGTGAGTATAAAGGAAAGCTTGTTATTATTGACAAACACGCCGCACATGAGAGAATAATATATGAAAAGCTGAAAAAAGAAAACGGAGACAGAACTCCGCAGATTCTTTTGCTCCCTGTTACCGTTACTCTTTCAAAGGAAGAATATGCGGCGGCAATTGATAATCTTGATTTGATAAATCAATCGGGGTTTGATGCCGAAGATTTCGGCAACGGCTGCCTTATTGTCAGAGAATGCCCGATGGAGCTTTCAGCCGACGATGTGCCCGATGTTATCAGCGAAATTGCAGGCAGATTTGTTGAAAAAAAGCAAGATGTTATGTTTGAAAAGCTTGATTGGATTTTTCATTCTGTTGCATGCAGAAGCGCAATCAAAGCCGGCAATTTCACTTCACGCTATGAAATGGAGCGTTTTGCAAAACAGCTTTTGTCAATGCCCGATATAAGATACTGCCCGCATGGCAGACCTGTTTTAATTGAAATGACTCAAAGAGAGTTGGAGAAAAATTTTGGCAGAATCTAAAATACCCTTAACAGCCGTTGTCGGCCCTACGGCTTCGGGAAAAACTTCGCTTGCTGTTGAGCTTTGCAAACGGTTGAACGGTGAAGCCGTTTCATGTGATTCGATGCAGATATATAAAGGCATGGATATTGCAACCGCTAAGCCTTCAGAGAAAGAAATGCAGGGAGTACCTCACCACTTGATAGGATTTCTTGACCCCGAAATACCGTTCAGCGTTGCAAAATACTGCGAAATGGCAAAGAGTGCGATAAATGATATTGTCGCAAGAGGAAAAAGAGCCGTACTTGTCGGAGGAACGGGGCTTTATTACAGCTCGCTTGTCGATAATATTGAATTTCTTCCCGACGAAACGGATTTTGAATACCGTGAGGAGTTAAAAAAGAAAGCCGTGATGAACGGTGCTCAGTGCTTGCTTGACGAGCTTTACGGAATTGACCCCGAAGCGGCTTCAAGGCTTCATGTCAACAATGTGGGGCGAATAATCCGTGCGCTTGAAATTTATCACACAACGGGAAAAACCATAACTCAACAGAACGAACTTTCAAAGCAGAATCCGACAAGCTTTGAAACCGTGACGATTTGTCTTGACGCAAGGGACAGACAGTTTCTTTATGACCGTATCAACCGCAGAGTTGACGCCATGCTTGATGAGGGGCTTCTTGATGAAGCAAAAAGCTTCTTAAGCTCCCATGCTGGTTCAACGGCAAAGCAGGCGATCGGATATAAAGAACTTGCTCCTTATTTTGAAGGCAATGCTTCGCTTGATGAATGCATTGAGAATCTGAAAATGCAGACAAGGCGTTACGCAAAGCGCCAGCTTACTTGGTTCAGACGGTGTGAAAACATAAACTATATTTATATTGACGATTACGGCAGCGTCGAAGAAATTGCTGATACAGCAATAAAAATAATAAAGGAAGGAGAGCGAAGAGGATGAAAAGCAAGGACAGGCTATTAAAAGTGCTTGCGGCAGCCGCCGCATTGATAATTGTCCTTTTCTTTACGGCGGAAATGTATAATCTTGTCGGCAGAACTTACTCAACGGTGACCGTCACGGA
>JAEDKI010000089.1 GCA_016295895.1 Clostridiaceae bacterium
ATTAAAGAAATCCTTGGAAGGGTTGATTGATTCTTTATACAGACCATCAACACATATAAGTTCAGATTATAAGAATTGGATTGCGATTCTTGATTTGAAAACTTGTTCAGAATGCAGAAACCTGCATGGAAAGATTTACTGTTTGGAAGAAATACCCGAATCCGAACCGCCTCTTCACGAACGTTGCCGTTGTGTAATCAAAAATATGGATGCTGCTTTTATCGGAACAGCAACAAAAGACGGGATAAACGGTGCAGATGTATATGTTTCAATAAACGGAAATTTCCCTTCGGATTAAAAAATTTTTAAAATCCCCTTGACTCTGACGCTGCGTCATGGTTTATAATTGCCTCAAGAGGTGAAGAAACAATGAAAATGCAAATC
The DNA here is from genome assembly GCA_016295895.1 of Clostridiaceae bacterium. GTDB lineage: Bacteria > Bacillota > Clostridia > Oscillospirales > Acutalibacteraceae > CAG-177. The sequence goes on from JAEDKI010000089.1 coordinate 385, forward strand.
AAGGAATTTGCCGCCCTTTGCGGAGTCAGCGTGCGCACGCTGCACTATTACGATGAAATCGGGCTTTTGAAGCCGCCTTTTGTTGACGAACAAAACGGATACAGATTTTATGACGAACGGTCTCTTGAGCGGATGCTCGAAATACTGTTTTACCGTGAGCTGGATTTTCCTTTGAAAAGCATTCTTGAGATTCTTTCATCTCCCGATTATGACAAAAAAGAGGCTTTCAGAAAGCAGAAAGAGCTGTTGACGCTCAAAAAGAAGCGGCTGGAGCGGCTCATTTCCGCCCTTGATGAAGCCGAACAAGGAGGAATACCGATGAACACATTCAACAATAACGAATATGAGACGGCACGCAAGAAATATGCCGATGAAGCAAAACAGCGTTGGGGCGGCACGGAAGCCTACAAGGAAAGTCAGGCAAAAACCGCAGGCTATTCCAAGGAAAAATGGGAAGATGTCAACTCGGGAATGAACAGCATTCTTGCAGAATTTGCGGATTGCAAAAAAAGCGGCGCAAATCCCGTGGATGAGTCTGCACAGTCGCTCGTCAAAAAGCTTCAGCAATATATAACCGATAATTTCTACACCTGCACAAACGAAATTCTTGCGGGTCTCGGTGAAATGTATGTTGCCGATGAACGCTTCAGGCAAAACATCGATAAGCACGGCGAAGGCACGGCAGAATTCATCTCCGCCGCAGTCAGAATTTATTGTAACTGATTTTCGTTATTCGGATTTCCCGCAGACCGTTGCCGGTTTGCGGGAATTTTTTATGAATTGAAAAGTTGTTTTATATGTGGTATTATTATCGTGAACAGACGGATTATCCGATGAAACGAGGGTATATATTATGAAAAAGCTTTTAGTGTTGGTATTATTGCCGTTAATGCTTGTCATATTTGCGTCCTGCACTCAAGCTGAAAAGGAAAACACACGGGAAACAACCGACTATCTGAATATCTCCGCACAGGAAGCAAAGAAAATTATGGACAGCGAAACGGGATATGTCATTCTCGATGTCCGAACCGAGGAAGAATTCGCCGAGGGTCACATTCCCGGGGCAATTCTGATTCCCGATTATGAGATTGAGTCAAAGGCAGAGCAAATTCTCACGGATAAAAACCAACTCATTCTGGTTTATTGCCGCAGCGGCAGACGAAGCAAAATTGCCTCCGAAGCCCTTATTTCGCTCGGCTACACCAACATCAGGGAGTTCGGCGGAATCATTGACTGGCCTTATGAAACCGTCAGCGATTGACGGAATATCATCAAATCCGAATCACGGAGGTATTGTTATGCTTGAGCTTGATATCGAACAGTTCCGGAAAGAGCAATCCTGCCGCCGTAAATATTTTTATTTTACTCTCCCGTGTTGAGAAACAAAACCGTATAACAGCAATCAGGTTATCGATTTGCTTTTTTTGAAAAAAAGAGCCGCATCGTCAAGATGCAGCTCTTTGTTTGTTTATTCTTGATTAATATATGCTTCCGCTTCGGCCTGAAGCTCCGGGTCATTTGAGAGAATCGGCTTTTCATCCTTGTTTCTGCACTTGCGGTCAACATAGTTTTTCGTGATTTTCATAACAAGCGGGAACAGAACGATAACGCCGATAAGGTTCGGTATCATCATAAGTCCGTTGAAGGTGTCCGAAATATCCCATGCAAGCGAGGATGTCATAACTGCGCCGAAAATGACCGTGCAGACATGAATAATCTTGAAAACAATTGTTGTTTTTGTGCCGAAAAGATATTCCCACGCCTTTGAGCCGTAATGCGACCAGCCGAGAACGGTTGTGAACGCAAAGAGGAACATTGCAATTGCAATGAACTTTTCGCCGATATTTCCCCATGAGAAAACGCTGTTGAAAGCACCCGCAACAAGGGTTGCATCGGAGAAGCCTTCGGCGCATGCGCCTGTCTTTGCGTCAAACACACCTGAAGTCAGAACAACGAGAGCAGTCATTGTGCAGACAATCATTGTGTCTGCAAAAACCTCAAATACGCCCCACATACCCTGCTTGACAGGCTCTCTGACATTGGAATTCGAGTGAACCATAACCGAAGAGCCGAGGCCTGCTTCGTTTGAGAAAACGCCACGCTTGAAGCCCTGAGTTACTGCGGCGCTGATTGCCGCACCGAGAGTTCCGCCGACAAAGGCTTCGGGCTTGAACGCATTGACAAAAATCGATTTGAATGCGGGGATAATCTGAGAATAGTTAACGCCGATAATAATAAGACTGCCTGCGATAAAGAGGATTATCATAAAGGGAACGATTTTTTCGGCAACCGATGCAATTCTTTTAAGTCCGCCGAGAGTGATAAGCGCAACAAGCGCCATGATAACAACGCCGATAATAAGCTTATAGAGCGAAACGCCGCCGAAAACCTGAACCGACGAGAGCGATTCAATTTCAAAAGCAGAGGCGATATTCGCAACGATCTTGTTTACCTGACCCATGCTTCCGATTCCGAAGGAGGCAAGCATTGTGAAGATGCAGAAAAGAAAAGCGAGTATTTTTCCGATGGTTTTGCAGCCCTTTTTACTGCCGAGGCCGTAACGCAGATAATACATTGCGCCGCCCGACCATTCGCCGTTATCATTGCGGCGGCGGAAATAGATGCCCAGAACATTTTCGGAAAAGTTTGTCATCATGCCGAAAAATGCCGCAATCCACATCCAGAAAACTGCGCCTGCACCGCCTATGCAAATTGCCGCCGCAACGCCCGCAATGTTGCCCGTGCCGACGGTTGCCGCAAGAGCCGTGCAAAGAGCCTGAAACGGCGAAATTGCGCCCTTTTCTTTTGTGTGGCCGATAACGCTCTTTTTGAAAATACTGCCTATTGTGTTTTTCCACCACAAACCGATGTGCGAAACCTGAAAGAACTTCGTGCAGCAGGTCATCAGAATGCCCGTGCCGATGAGCAGGAGCAAACCGAATTTGCCCCAGACAACGCCGTTGACGGAATCGTTGATTTCCGCAACTCTGTTAAAAAAAGCTTCCATGTGTCTTCCTCCGAAACTGAAATATAATAAAAAAAGTCGGATTACGGGGCGTAATCCGACAAAAAGCAACAAAATTATTCCGATAAACGGAAATATAAAACTTTGTCCTTTTGCCTGAGAGATTAGCGGAAACCCGCTTTGCCCCTTCGGCACTCAATTTAATGAGCTTCTCCAAAGTTATGTCCGTTTGCAGTCCTTTTCCCTTTCGGGAAGCCTGAGAGCGTTACTCCTTCGGCAGCTTTTTGCTTCTTCTGCAAACATCATTCATAATTTCGTTCATTATAACACCGTTGATAGCAAAATGCAACAGTTTTTTTGATTTTTATCAAGGATTTGAATTTCAGGCAAAAATAACCCTTGGAATCGTTGAGATTCCAAGGGTTTTCGATAATCCCCATTCGGGATAAATTATCTCTTTGAGAACTGGGGTGCACGGCGAGCACCTTTGAGACCGTATTTCTTTCTTTCTTTCATTCTGGGGTCTCTGGTGAGGAAGCCTGCCTTCTTGAGAGCGGGACGAAGGTTCTCGTCATACTGAAGAAGTGCACGGGCGATTCCGTGACGGATTGCGCCTGCCTGGCCTGTAACTCCGCCGCCGCCTACACGGCAAACGATGTCAAACTTCTCTGCTGTGTCTGTGAGAGCGAGAGGCTGACGAACGATGAGCTTGAGGGTTTCAAGACCGAAATAATCGTCGATATCTCTGTCATTGATTGTGATTTTGCCTGTGCCTGCATAAACACGGACTCTGGCAACCGAGCTCTTTCTGCGGCCTGTGCCGTAGAAATAAGGATTTGAATCGTACATTATTTATAGCCTCCCTTTCTTAAAATTCCCATGCTTCGGGCTTCTGGGCGGCATGAACATGCTCAGCGCCTTTGAATACACGAAGTCTGGTGAGTGCCTTGCGGCCGATAACGGTATCGGGAACCATGCCTTTAACGGCAAGAGTCATTGCAAAGTCGGGTCTTGTCTTCATAAGAGTGCTGTATTTAACCTCTTTGAGATGGCCGATATAGCCGGTGTGATGATAATACATTTTCTGATCAAGCTTTGCGCCGGTCAGAACTGCCTTTTCAGCGTTGATGATGATAACATGATCGCCGCAGTCAGCATTAGGGGTGAAAATGGGCTTGTGCTTGCCTCTGAGAAGCTTTGCAGCTTCAGCAGCAACTCTGCCCATCGGCTTACCTGCTGCATCAAGCACATACCACTTGCGGGTGATGTCGCCCGCTTTAGGCATATAAGTTGACATAACTTTTCCTCCGTTTATTTTTTTCGTGCTTGCATATCTTATCACACCGGCGGAAATATGTCAATAGGTTTTTTTGAATTTTTTAATTTACATTCTGCAATCTCTCGTTTTCTCGCTTTTTCTCGTGTTTTCGGTGCAAAAGCTCACTTGCGATTTACAAAAAAATATTTTAAATCATCAGTTGTTTTTCTCAAACTGACAATTTTGACAAAAAACAAGGATGAAATTTACAAAAAATTTTCAAACAAATTTAACCTTTCATGTTAACTTTTATCAAAATGTATGTTATAATAATAATCCGAGTGAAAAATTATCGTTTTCTGCCCTTTTCGGGCAAATTTGAGATATATAAAGGTGATGGCTGTGGGCGACAGAAAGAATAAATCGGGCGGCTTTGAGGACATCTCGAGCTACAGTAAGCCGACCGGTTTTAAAAACAGAATAAAATATTTCTTTGCATTTAAATTCAAACCGTTTTTTCTTAAAAATCAAAAGCGCAACTTAAAGGCGATTCTCAGCGTATTTATCTGCCTTGTTATCGTCGTTTGTGCCGCAGGCGGCGCATATCTGAGAAAGGTACTCTCCCTCATCAACCACGATGCGGGCGATTTCGGCAACCCCGATCTCACCTTTGTCGGAGACGCTGACGACGACCCCAACGAAACCTATAACACAATCTCCGACATTGCAAGCGCAAACTCAATCAAAGAGCTGCTGCGCTCCTGGGCAACCAACAACGGCGAAAAGCTTCACAGCAAAAAGGTTATCAATGTTCTGCTTATCGGCGAGGATCAGGAAAACGGCTCTCACCGTTCGGATTCAACCCTGCTTCTTTCCGTCAACACAAGAACCAAAAAAATCACAATAACATCTTTCCTTCGTGATTCCTACACATACATGGACATCAACGGCAGTGAAAGATTCGACAAAACGAACCATTCATATGCTTGGGGCGGCGCAACGAAGCTTATGGAGGTTATCTCGAACAACTATAAGATTCAGATTGATAAATATGTCACCATCGACTTTGAGTCATTCGTCAAGGCAATCGACGCTCTGGGCGGCGTTTCCGTGCCGATAACTCAGGCTGAAGCGGATTTCATGAACAGAACAACGAAATGCAAGGGCTTCACAAGCGGTGACAGCGTTCTGCTTGACGGTCAGCGTGCATTGATTTATGCGAGAATCAGAAAGCTTGACAGCGAGGTTGAGAGAACGAGAAGACAGCGTGAGGTTATAAGTTCCGTAATCAGGAATGTCAAAGCCTCATCGCTGAGCGATCTTAATAATGTTATTGAAACATTCCTCCCCTATGTCACAACCAACTTCAAATCAAGCGAGATTCTTTCGCTCGGCACTCAGGCGCTCAGCAACGGCTGGATGAAATATGAAATTGTCAGCATGGTTGAGCCATCCGAGGAACTGCGCTACGGCGTTGAGCATTTCAGAACTTATTCATACAGCGATTTGTTTGTCTGGATCGTTGATTATATCAAGGCGGCAAGAGAGCTTCAGCTTGCGCTTTACGGTCAGACAAACATCGAAATCAACCCTGCAACCCACATTTCGGCGATTGACCTTGCCAAGGGTTCGTCAAGCTCGGACGATGACGATTATAATAATGATTATAATAACAATGACGGTTACGACGAGGAATACGAAACCCATTATTACACCGAAGCGGAGCCGACTACCAAAAGGAAAAATGTTTTCAGTTGGATAAGCGGCAATAATGAAGACGAAGAACCGTCAACGGATGACCCGTATTCGGGCGGCGATTATGATGAAACCGACCCGAACGGATACGACACTCCGACCGAGGACTACGGCGGCGAAGAAGACCCCGGCGAAGCCGCTCCGCCGTCGAATTCCGGCATTCACATAAACATGCCGACGATAAGCACTCAATAATATATATAATGTATAGAAAAAGAGCGTACCCGATGCTTCGGATACGCTCTTAAATATTCAAGTTTTATTTCACATATTTCCCGATAAATTCCTTGACCTTAGCGTCATATTCCTCTTTTGCATCATAATAGCTGTAGGCATGAATTGCACCGGGAACGGTTAAAATATCTTTGGGCGTCGGGCAGGCATCATAAAGTCTGCCGCACATTTCAAAAGGAACAAAGGTATCATCCTCGCCGTGAATGAAAAGAACGGGATTCTTCGCATTCGGCATCGTGCCGAGCGGGTCGGCATCGGTTCTGAGGTCATATTTTGAAAGCATTCTGCAATAAGCGTTGGTCACTCTCGGCGAAATCTTCATATTGAAGCCTACGGTTTTTTGCATCGAGTCGCAAACCTGCTCAAACGCATTTGTGTAGCCGCAGTCCTCAATAACCGCCTTGACCTGATCGGGCGGATTCGTGTTGTTGACAAGCATAACCGTTGCCGCACCCATTGAAACTCCGTGCAGGACAATTTCGATATCTTCCCCGAAACGCTCAACGAGATAGTTTATCCAAAGCTTGATATCCCTGCTGTCATGCGAACCGAAGCCGATTTTGTTTCCGTCGCTTCTGCCGTGACCTCTCAGATCGGGAATCAGGTAGTTAAAGCCCAACTCGTCATGATAGAGCGGGAAAAACTGGCTGCATTCGTCGGGGCCGTTACAGTTGTGGCCGTGTACGCAGAGAGCGAAACGCTTTGACGGCTTTTCGGCGGGCACAAACCATGCCCTGAGCCTGAACATGTCAGGCGAAACAATTTCAAGATCCTCGGGATTATGAGAAAACAAATAATTCTTATTCTTTTTTCTGACCTCTTCTCTGAGAATCTTTTTAGGCTCGGTTTCGGGCTTTTTGTTTCGGTTGGAAACACAGGCTTTCTTATATCCTGCCGCTCCGAGAGACGCCAATCCCAATGCTCCCACGGCAACTGCGCCGGTCAAAGCTTTATTTCTCTTTTTCACATTTATGCCCCCTTTTCTTTAATTATATCAGAGGTTGTGAAAAAATGCAATCGGACGAAAATTAATTATTGTTACAAGAATATTAAATATTTTTCAAAAAAAGGTTGACAAATTGTCGGTAATATAATATAATAAACAAGCCTTTTCAGAAGGCGCATATGGCGGCATAGCTCAGAGGCTAGAGCAACCGGTTCATACCCGGTAGGTCGTGGGTTCAAATCCAACTGCCGCTACCATATAAGGCCCGGTGGTCAAGCGGTCAAGACACCGCCCTTTCACGGCGGTAACACGAGTTCGATTCTCGTCCGGGTCACCA
>JAEDKI010000090.1 GCA_016295895.1 Clostridiaceae bacterium
TAAAAGGTGACCTGCCTGTTGTAATAAATAACGATTACAACAATTATTTGAATCTTTGGAAAATAATTTGCGACAATTGCAAAGCTTTCAATGTTAATATTGATAAAAAAATATCGTTATATTTCGAAAAACATAAAATCAAAAAATGAATTTTGGGGTAAATAATACAATAAATCAGGGGGTAACGATGAAACCGATATCAAGTAATGCAGATAAAGAGAAAAGCTTGTTTCTTTTTTCCGGAACGGATGATGAAATCTGGAGAATAATCCATGAAACGGTATATAACGGAACGAGCGATAAACTGTTTTCGGTTAATTATGTTGAAAAGCTTATAAACAGCTATATTTCAATTTCAAATTTAACAGGCGAAAAATTACCTTTCGGGAATATGAAAGAATTTTTCTGTTATTACAGTCCCGAGGGATTGAAAGAGTATAATTCTTTTGTCGGCTCAAGAAATATATCCGATGGTTGTGATTATTGCGAAAACGATATTGATTTCTTGATGAAACATAAAGAGGGTGAGATATGCAGGTTAATAACCGATGTTCTGAATAACGATCCGAATGACCCTCATTATTCGGCGGTATATGCAGTAAATCAAATTAAATGCTTTATTGATGTTTCAAATCAGCTTGGAAGAACATTGACATTTGACGATGTTTTCGGCTTTTTTATTACTCATGGTTTTTCACAAAAGCAATATACGGATTTTGAAATCAGCCGAAAAGATGAATCCCAAATATACAGAGGAATTCAATATTAATAAAACAGCCTGAGAAGACCGGAAATCTTCTCAGGCTGAAATTATATTATGTGATTAATAGTTATATCCAAGCTCAACGGCTTTGATATTTAGCTCGATGAGGTTCTGCTTTTTGGCGGGAACGAGCTTTTTCATTGCTCTTTCGACATTCTCAAAGGTCATGATGCCGGTTTTCTTAATCATGTGACCGATCATTATCATGTTTGCAAGGCCCGAGAGGTTCTCGTCAGAAGCAATTCTCGTTGCGGGGATGTAATATGCCTCAACATCGTCTCTGCCTACCTTGCGGTCAATGAGAGAGCTGTCAACGAATATCTTTGCGCCCGGAACCGCCGCACTCTCGAATTTGTCGAGCGAGGGGAGATTCATTGCAATAAGAATATCGGGATTTGAAACGATAGGTGAGCCGATTTTTTTATCGCTGAAAATTACGGAGCAATTGCATGTGCCGCCTCTCATTTCGGGGCCGTAGGAGGGGAGCCAACTGACTTCACGCTCCTCAATAAGTCCGTCATAGGCGAGAAATTTGCCTGCGAAAAGAATTCCCTGACCGCCGAAGCCGGAAAGAAGGATCTGATTTGTCATAATCATTCGCCCTCCTTTTCAGCGGTTTTGTCTTTATAAACGCCAAGAGGATAATAAGGAATCATTTTTTCCTCAAGCCATTCAAGAGCCTTGTCGGGCTTGAGACCCCAGTTTGTCGGGCAGGTTGAGAGAACCTCAACGAGCGAGAAGCCTTTGCCCTCTATCTGATTCATGAAAGCCTTTTTGATTGCCTTTTTGGCGTTTTTGACATTCTTGACATTGTTAACGGCAACTCTTTCAAGATAGGTTGCGCCGTCAACATTCTGAAGAAGTTCGCAAACTTTAACGGGCAGACCGACCGCTTTCGGGTCTCTGCCGTAGGGCGAGGTCTGCGTGACCTGACCGGGCAGGGTGGTGGGAGCCATCTGACCGCCCGTCATGCCGTAAATTGCGTTGTTGACGAAGATTATTGTTATGTTTTCGCCTCTTGCGGCAGAATGAACTGTTTCAGCCGTGCCGATTGCGGCAAGGTCACCGTCGCCCTGATAGGTGAAAACAATGTTATCGGGGTTGGAGCGCTTAACGCCGGTAGCAACGGCGGGTGCTCTGCCGTGAGCCGCTTCAATCATGTCGCATGTGAAATAGTTATAAGCAAAAACGGAGCATCCGACGGGTGCAATTCCGATTGTTTTGCCCTCAATACCGAGCTCATCGATAACCTCTGCGACAAGGCGGTGAATAATGCCGTGAGTGCAGCCGGGGCAGTAGTGAAGCTGAGCGTCGGTGAGGGACTTCGGCTTTTCAAAAACTATCATTATTTGTCACCTCCGACGGAATTTGCTTTTGCTATGGAATTAAGTATATCTTCGGTTGTCGGAATCATGCCGCCGACTCTGTTGCAAAGAAGAACGGGCTTTTTGCAACGGGTTGCAAGCTCGATATCCTCTATCATCTGACCCATTGAAAGCTCAACGCTGATGAAGGTCTTGACCTTATCTGCGGCGGCGTTGAGAGCCGCTTTCGGGAACGGCCAAAGGGTTATCGGGCGAATCATGCCGACCTTGATGCCCTGCTCACGGGCTTTGTCAATTGCGTTCTGAGAAACTCTTGCGGCAACGCCGTAGGCAACGATGCAGATTTCGGCGTCCTCCATGCGGTATTCGTCATGCATGGCTTCTTCCGCTTCGATTTTTGCGTAACGCTCAAAACGCTCAAAGTTATATTTTTCAAGCTCGTCGGGGTCAATGATAAGCGAATTGATTATGTGATGCTCACGTTCGCATTTTGTGCCCGTGCAAGCCCACGAGGATTTGTCATACTGCTTGATTTCGTCAACATCAAGGCTGACGGGCTCCATCATCTGACCCATTGTTCCGTCAGAAAGGAGCATTGCGGGCATTCTGTATTTATCTGCAAGGTCAAATCCCTTGAAGGTCAGATTAACCATTTCCTGAACCGAAGCGGGGGCAAGAACTATCAGGTGAAAATCGCCGTGTCCGCCGCCCTTGGTTGCCTGAAAATAATCCGACTGAGAGGGCTGAATGCCGCCGAGACCGGGACCGCCTCTCTGAACATTGACGATAAGAGCGGGCAGGTCACAGCCTGCAAGATATGAAATACCCTCGCTTTTAAGAGAAATTCCGGGGCTTGAGCTTGAAGTCATGGCTCTTTTTCCTGCCGCAGCAGCGCCGTAAACCATGTTTATAGCCGCAATTTCGCTTTCAGCCTGCAAAAATGTTCCGCCGATGAGCGGCATTCTTTTTGCCATGTATGCGGCAACCTCAGTCTGAGGGGTGATGGGGTAGCCGAAGTAGTGGCGGCAGCCTGCCATGATTGCGGCTTCCGCAAGAGCTTCGTTACCTTTCATTAATACTTTTTCAGCCATAGCTAATTCCTCACTTTTCAACAGTTATAACGCAGTCGGGGCACATCGTGGCGCAGAAAGCGCAACCGATGCAGGCCGCCTGATCGGTTATGCCTGCGGGATGATAGCCTTTGGCGTTGATTTTATCCTTGAGAAGAGCAACGATCTTTTTCGGGCAGGCGCCGACGCAAAGACCGCAGCCCTTGCATATATCTTCGTTAAAAGTTACTTTTGCCATAAATCTTCCTCCTGTTTTGCCCATGATTGCTTTATATATAGCCTTATCGGAAAACAATTGACAGCTTTGTCCTTTATTTCGCCGTAAATGTCCTCTTTAACCGTTGTCATCCTGACAGGCAGACCGCTTGCCTTTGAGACCTCGTCGGCATAGGCGAGCGACGAGAGAACGCATTCAGCCGTTGTTTCATCGCCGAGATTTGAATTGTTGACGATTCCCGTGAATTTAAGTCCGCACGCCGTCTCGATTTCGTGCATGACCTCAACGGTCGATGCACAGTCGGGGGTCAGAGGTCTGTATTTGTTGATAACAAAAAGCATTTCGTAATCGTTCTGCTCTTTGATTGACGGAACATACCGCCCGAGAGCAAGAGCGCCTCTGTCATCGCCGCCGACATCGATAACGGCTCTGACGGAAAGATCATCTGTTATCGCATAAGCTTCGGCGGGCATGGCGGGAACATCGACATTAGAGTTGGCATATTCGGACGAAATGAGGTGAATACCTCTTTCTTCAAGCTGTTTTTCGCTGTCCTTGGTTCTGAAATAGGGGTTGACAATGTCGAGATCGGCAATGTCAACCCTTTCGTATTTTTCTTTCAGTTTCAAAGCGTAATTTACGGCAATGTTGGTTTTTCCGCTGCCGTAATGGCCGGCAAAGACAGTAATTCTTTTGTCAGTCATGGATTAAAGAACCTTGACCCAGCCGAACTTGTCTTCGCATGTTCCGCCCTGGATGCCGGTTACCGTGTCATAGAGCTTCTGGCTGATTTCGCCGATTTTGCCGCCGTTGATGATCATAACATCGTCCTTGTAGCGAAGCTTGCCGACGGGTGAAATAACAGCCGCCGTGCCTGTTCCGAAGCATTCCTCAAGTGCGCCGCTCTTCTGAGCATCGATAAGCTCGTCAACGGAAACCTTTCTTTCTTCAACGGGCAGACCCCAGCTCTTGCAAAGCTCGATTACCGAATTTCTTGTGATGCCGGGCAGAATGCTGCCGTTGAGCATGGGAGTAACGATTGTTCCGTTAATCTTGAAGAAGATGTTCATTGCGCCGACTTCTTCAATGTATTTTCTCTCAACGCCGTCAAGCCAGAGAACCTGAGAATAACCGTCGTCGTGAGCCTTGACCTGAGCAGCAAGGCTTGCGGCGTAGTTGCCGCCGGTCTTTGCAAAGCCCATGCCGCCTCTGACGGCTCTGACATAATCATCCTCAATCCAGATGCCTACGGGAGCAAGACCGCTCTCATAGTAAGCGCCCGAGGGGGAGAGAATAATAATGAAAAGATATGTTTTTGAGGGAGCAACGCCGAGAAAATCGTCGGTTGCAATGATGAACGGGCGGATGTAGAGCGAAGTGCCGGGAGCCGAGGGAATCCAATCCTTGTCAACTCTGACGATTTCGCTGACAGCCTGAACAAAATCCTCAACGGGAAGCGAGGGGATGCAAAGACGCTTGTTGGTGTCATTTGTTCTCTTGGCGTTCATGTCGGGGCGGAAAAGACGGACATTGCCGTCAGCGCCTCTGTATGCTTTAAGGCCTTCAAACATTTCCTGGCCGTAGTGGAAAACCATGCAGGCGGGTGAAAGAGAAAGGTTGCCGTAGGGAACGATTCTCGGGTCATGCCAGCCCTTGCCCTCTGTATAGTTCATAATGAACATATGGTCAGTGAAGATTTTGCCGAAGCCGAGCTTTGATTCATCGGGCTTCTGCTTGGGCGATGTTGTTTTTTCGATTTTAATATCTAACATATCTGACATCCTTTCACAGAATTTTACAATATAACCAAGTGCTGTTAACACACTATATTTCATTTCATTATATATAATTTCAATTTCAAAGTCAATAAAAATTTTAGCGATTTAAAGCGATATTGTGCAAAATCGTTTGTTGCAACAACGGCGGGGGACAGAGACGCAAAAAATCTGTGTATTTTGCACAATACGCCGTGATTCGTTATTATCCGCCGTATTTATTGGGGCTGACTCCGTATTCCGCCTTGAACGCACGGTAAAAATTCGCATAGTCCTGAAAGCCGCAACTGTGGCAGACCGTTCCGGGCGATGCTCCCTCGGCAAGCATCTGCTTTGCCATAAGCAGTCTTTTGAGAATGATATATCTGTAAACGCCCGTTCCGACCGATTTGCTGAATTCATGCGAAAGATGATATTTGCTGACATAAAAGCGGCGTGCAAGGCTTTCAAGCGACAAATCCTCATTGTAATGCTCGCCGATGAAAGCTATAACTTGAGAAACAAGGGGAGTGTCTCCTACAGGCTCGGCGGGATTGCTTTTTTGCAGGGCAAGACGGTTGATTTCAACCATGAAGCGAAGAAACAACCCTTGTGCGGCAAGCTCGCTGCCGAAAGAGTCGCCGTAGCTTTCATTAATCATTTCGCCGAGCAAATCCGTTATTTCCGAGCGGCGGAGCGCAGAGGGGCGCAGAATGTTTGAATGGGACGGCTCGTCAATGTCAAAGCATCGGGTGAGGCTTTCCTTACCGTGAGAGAGGCCTTCAAGATACGCCTTGTCAATCCATACGACTATTCTTTCATAAGTTTCGCCGGGTTTAACTATCGGCTGATGGAATTCTCTCGGATTAATCAGCAGGAGATCTCCCGGTTCAAGCGAAAAGGTTTTGCTCTCAACACGGTATTCTACCTTTCCGCCGAGGAAAAAATATATTTCGTAAAAATCGTGATGATGAACCGCAACCGTTTCGGGCTTTCGGTCGCAATAGTGAAAAACCTCAAAGGTTTGTTTTTTCATGCTTTGTCTTGTTTCAAAGCTTTGAGCCTGAGTTCTCATAAAATCACCGCCTGATTAAATATTACCGCAATTTTTACAATATGTCAAACAATATATACAATTACTATTGTAAAAATGAAGTGATATACTTATAATGTATAAAAAGCGGCTTGAATATGCCGAAAAGTTGAAGGAGGACGCTTTTAATGAAAATGTCATTTCGCTGGTACGGCGAATCCGACCCTGTTTCGCTTGAAAAAATCCGTCAGATTCCCAATATGCGCAGCATAGTCAGCGCAGTTTATGATGTTAAGCCCGGAGAGGTTTGGCCGGAGGAAAGCCTTGCAAAAATGAAAAAGCAATGCGAGGATAACGGCCTTGTTTTTGATGTTGTTGAATCGATTCCCGTGCATGAGGATATAAAGCTCGGCAGAGGAAATGTTGACGAGCTTATTGAGGTTTATTGCGAAAATATCCGCCGCTGTGCAAAATACGGCGTTAAGTGCGTAACTTATAATTTTATGCCCGTTTTCGATTGGACACGCACTCAGCTCGATAAAGAAGCTCCCGACGGTTCAACAAGTCTTGTTATGTATTGGGAGCAGATGAAAGGCCTTGACCCGCTCAAGGACGATATCCATCTTCCCGGCTGGGATTCCAGCTACACTCAGGAGCAGGTCAGAGAGCTTATCTCGGCTTACGGCGAAAAAGGCGAGGAGGGGCTTTGGGAAAATCTTGAGCGTTTTCTTAAAAAGGTTATTCCCGTTGCAGAGGAATGCGGTGTCAGAATGGCGATTCATCCCGATGACCCGCCTTATCCCATTTTCGGCTTGCCGAGAATCATTACATGCGAAGAAAATCTTGACAGAATGCTTGCAATCGTTGACAGCCCCGCCAACAGTCTCTGCCTTTGCACGGGTTCGCTCGGTTGCGCAAAGTCCAATGATGTTACGGCAATGGTTCGCAAATACAGCGCAATGGACAGAATAGCATTTATGCACATGAGAAATATCCTGATTCTCCCCGACGGAAGCTTTGAGGAGCAGGGTCATCTTTCAAAGTGCGGAAGCCTTGATATGTATGAAATTACAAAGGCTCTTGTTGAAACGGGCTTTGACGGCTATGTCAGACCCGACCACGGCAGAATGATCTGGGGCGAAACCGGCAAGCCCGGCTACGGACTTTATGACCGTGCTCTCGGAGCGGCATATATCAACGGACTTTTTGAAGCCTGTGAAAAAGCATATAATAAATGATTCGGAGGAAAATAAAATGAACGAGATTTCAGAGAAAATAATGTCAATCGGCGTTGTTCCCGTAATAAAACTCAACAATCCCGAGAGAGACGCCGTTAACCTTGCCAAAGCTCTCTGCGCAGGCGGAGTACCCGTTGCAGAGGTTACTTTCAGAGCTGCCGGAGCGGAAAAGGCAATAAAGCTTATGAGCGAAAATGTTCCCGAAATGCTTGTCGGAGCGGGAACGGTTCTGAACGAGGAGCAGGTTGACCGTGCTCTTGCGGCAGGTGCAAAGTTTATTGTTACTCCCGGCCTTGATGTCGATATAGTTAAATACTGCCAAAAGAAAAACGTTCCCATCTATGCGGGATGCACCACTCCGACTGATTATCACACGGCATACAGGCTCGGACTTGATGTTCTTAAGTTTTTCCCCGCAGAGCAGTCGGGCGGAATCGCAAAGAT
>JAEDKI010000091.1 GCA_016295895.1 Clostridiaceae bacterium
GTGGTTTTGCCGAGAGAAATCTCGCCGTAATAAGGCAGCTCATCATAACATTCTTCATCATCGATACATTCATAATACCACTTGACTGTTCCCTGATACCGAGCCGCAAATGCCGAAATCGGGCAAAGCAGCAGTGCAATTACCGTCAGAACGGAAACTGCTTTTTTGATTTTAACTCTCATAACTTTTCCTCCTCGGATTTTTAATTTGGAATAATTTCCTCTTTAAAAATAATATAATTTGACAAAAAAGTCAATCCTTATTACAAAGCTGTAATTATTTTTAACTCTGATGCAAGAAAATCAAATTGAAAACACGGCTGATAAGTGGTATAATATAGAAAAATTGATTTAGGGGGATAAAAATGCCTGAAAAACTCAAGAAAAATTTCATATTCAGCGGAATCCCTGCGGCGCTGTTTCTGCTGCTGATTCTGCTCGTCAAGGTTGCGGATGTTAAGCCGATTGGACCTATGGGTTCGGAAATCGGCCTTGCCTCGCTCAACGGGTCTATGTTCAAGCTTTTGGGCGAAAGCACATTCTGGTATAAGCTGACCGAATTGCTCGGCTACCTTGCGATTCTCGTTGCTCTCGCATTCGGCGCTCTCGGCGTTTATCAGCTTATAAAGCGGAAAAGCATCAAAAAGGTTGACATGAGCCTGATTGCGCTCGGCGGGTTTTATGTTCTCGTTGCCGCAGTATATGCCCTTTTTGAGGTTGTTGTTATCAACTACAGACCCGTTATTCTTGATTCGGGGCTTGAAGCGTCGTTCCCGTCATCTCACACGGTTCTGACCGTCTGCATCATGGCAACTGCCGCCATGCAGTTAAAACGCAGAATAGCCGACAAAAAAGCCGCAGAAATTGCTCAGTGGGTCTGCATCGGAATTGCGGCTGTTACCGTTATCGGCAGGCTTCTTTCGGGCGTTCATTGGTTCACGGATATTCTCGGCGGACTGCTCATCAGCGCCGCTCTCGTCATGCTCTATTACGCCGTGCTGAAATATCTCGATTTCAAGCGGCTCGGAAGATGAAAACTATTGACATATCCGAGCAAAAGTTATAAAATTAATCGAATAAGTATCCAAGGAGTGTAAAATATGGCTGTTAAAAAACTCAAATATTTTGCCGGCGGCAAATGGCTTGATTCATCCTGCGAAAAATACATGGATGTTTATAATCCCAGCACCGGCGAAGTCATCGCTCAGACCCCCTGCTGCACAAAAGAAGAAGTTAACCACGCAGTTGCATGCGCAAAAGAGGCTTTCAAGAGCTGGTCAAACGTTCCCGTTATGAAAAGGGTTCAGGTTGTTTTCAAGTTCCGTGAGCTTCTTGAAGCCCATATGGATGAACTGACCGAAATCTGCGCCACCGAACACGGCAAGGTCTGGAACGAAGCAAAGGGCGACATTCTCAAGGTCAAAGAGCCCGTTGAGCTTGCTTGCTCCGCACCCTCGCTTCTTATGGGCGAAAGCACCCGTGATACCTCCTCAGGCTATGACACAACTCTTTACAGAGAGCCTGTCGGCGTTTTTGCCGGCATCGTTCCCTTTAATTTCCCCGGCATGATTCCCATGGGCTGGATGTCTCCCCTGTGCATCGTATCCGGCAACACAATCGTACTTAAAGCGGCTTCAATGACCCCGATGACCTGCATGAGACTTGCAGAGCTCTGGCAGGAAGCAGGTCTGCCCGACGGCGTTATCAACATAGTCACCTGCTCAAGAAACGAAGCTGAAATCTTCCTTGAGCATCCCGATGTTAAGGGCATCACCTTTGTCGGCTCAACGAGCGTCGGCCTCCACATTTATTCAAGAGCCGCCGCAAACGGCAAGAGAGTTCAGTGCCTTTGCGAAGCCAAGAACCACGGCCTTGTTCTTGAGGACGCCGCACTTGAAAGAAGCGCAAGAGGAATCATCAACTCCTCATTCGGCTGCGCAGGTGAACGCTGCATGGCTCTGCCCGTTATCGTTGCTCAGGAGAGCATTGCCGATGAGCTTGTCGGCTATCTTGTTAAATTCGCAAAAGAGCTGAAGCTCGGCCCCGCATATGACAAGGAGTCAACCCTCGGCCCCGTTGTTACCGCCGCTCACAAGCAGTCAATTCTCAATTGGATTGAAAAAGGCATCGAGGAGGGCGCAGAGCTTGTTCTCGACGGCAGAAATCCCGTTGTTCCCGGCTATGAAAACGGCTTCTATGTCGGCCCGACCATCTTTGACCATGTTACAGAGGATATGACAGTCGGCACAAGAGAGATTTTCGGACCCGTTCTCTGCATCAAGAGAGTCAAGGACTTTGAAGAAGGTCTTGAGATAATGAACAACAATCCGTTCGCTAACGGTTCCGTTATCTTCACTCAGAGCGGCTACTACGCAAGAGAGTTTGCAAAGAGAACAGACGGCGGCATGGTCGGCGTTAATGTCGGCATTCCCGTTCCCGTCGGAATTTTCCCGTTCACAGGTCACAAGCAGTCATTCTTCGGCGATCTTCATTGCCTCGGCAAAGACGGCTTCCGCTTCTACACCGAAACCAAAGCGGTTACAACCCGCTGGTTTGACGAGGAAGAAATGAAAGCTCAGCATGTTGACACATGGGACGGTTCGGTTGGCGGCGACTTGAAATAATTCACAATAATCAATTAATCCCGTATTCTCAATTGAGAGTACGGGATTTTTGCAATATTATAATCCTTCAAAGCCGGAGTTCACACTATTCTTTTCTTCAATCACATATCAAAAGCCGAGGGCAGCTTCCTCTTTCCTGTGAAGCTGCCCTTTTTCGACTTAATTATTATTTTGAAAGGATGGAATTGGGGAGCCGCAATGCAGAGGCACTTTTCTGCCGAGCGGCCAAATTAAAGTTTTACTCTTGCTATGTGTATATTATACATTAATTCTCAATTCAAAACCACCCTTTTAAAATTACAATATAAATACAAAACAGTTACAAATCGCCCTTAAAATGTTACAATTTGTAACCATTAAATCCGCAAAGCAATCATATAAATGTATTATATGAAAGGAGCTTTGCAATGAAGAACAACACGGAAAAAGACAAGCATCTTGAAATATTAACTTTTATCGTCTCTGTTGCGCTGACGGCGGCGATATGCTTCAGCCACAGCGCAGGCAGACTGTCTCTCGCCATGGCGGGCATAATGTTCTCCCCCGTCGTGGCGGCAACCGATTCTCCTTCAACCACCACAGAGAGCCAAACCTCCGCCACAGACGAAACTGCCGAAACAACCGTAGCGCAAACCGCGGTGAGTGAGACGGACATAACCGAAACCCCCTCTGATATCAAGGCGCTGATTCAAAAATACACAAAGCTTTTTGCCGATGACAAAAAAGACGCCGCCATTGTTCCGATAACATACGAAAAAGCCGGTGCAACTCATATTTTCAAAAATGTCAGGGTCAAAAACACCACCGACACCAAGACGCTCAACATCGAAAAAGTTCTCGGCGAGCCTCTGGAGCTTTCGGTTGACAAGTCAAAGCCCGCCGTTCTGATTTTTCACAGCCACACCTCCGAGGGCTACGAAATGATTGAGCGGGATTGGTATGCTCAGGATTACACGGCACGAAGCAATGACGAAAACATAAATATTGTCAGAGTCGGCACGGAAATCGAGAATTATCTGACGAAACTCGGTTATACTGTTATTCACGACAAAACAATCCATGATGATGACTATTCGGGCTCTTATTCCCACTCACGCAAAACCATCTCAAAGATACTTGAAGAAAACCCGCAGATTCAGGTTGTGCTCGACATCCACAGAGACTCGATAACCCGTGACAACGGCGAAAAAATCAAGCCCGTCAACACCATATCGGGCAAAAAAGCGGCTCAGCTTATGATAATCACGGGTGCGGAGGAGGGAAAGGTTGAGGGCTTCCCCGATTGGGAATATAATCTCCGCTTTGCACTACAGCTTCAAAGAAAATGCGAGACGATGTATCCCGGCTTGATGCGCCCCGTTCTTTTTTCTCAAAGAAAATACAATATGGATATAACGCATTTCAGCCTGCTGATTGAAATGGGAAGCGAAGCAAACACGCTTGAAGAAGCCTGCTATTCGGGGCGTATGCTTGCCTCGGCATTGGCATCGCTCATGGATGAATACGCTGTCGAAAAGGACGGAACCTGATGAAAATTCTCAGAGCATATTTTATAACCGCCGCCGCAATCGTGTGTCTGACGGCGACAGCGGCATGTATCTTTATTGCCGATGAAAATGTCAAAAAAATCAGTCTGGGCAGTGAAAACGCCGTTATAGTTCTGAACAGCGCAGACGAAAGGCTTTATGAAGAAGCGGTTAATCCCCTGCCCCTGCTTGAAAAGATCAAAGACGCCGCAAAAAAGGCGGCAAGCATTGCGCCGCCGCCCGTTAACAATCTTTATTGGTTCGCCGAAAACTTATCAGTCGAGCAGGAAATAAAGTGAATCAAAGACAAAAATCCTGTAGCCGTCCAAATCGATAATTTCCTTTGTCAGCAATTGAAAAGCATTCCAATCGGGAGTTGACATCAAAGTGTTGATTTCAGCCTCTGAGAGCAAGACAAAATATCTGTCAACGCCCGCCTGCTCATTGAACCACTGCTTATTGGTTTGATAAACAGCGGGAGAAATTCCGTTATCGTTGACATCAACATTCACCGCCCTGACCTCCGAATCGGATAGCACGGTTATCGCCTGAGAATTCCAGAAGGTTGCAAAGCCGTAGCTGAGGCCGTTGTCTTTCAGAATCATTGCAAGCTGATATTTCTCGTTGTGAACAATGCCGTTTTTATCCATTCCGGCAATATTTTTAAACGAAACGCCGCTCATCAGCAGGAGAATGCATGCCGAAACAGCCGCAAAACGCATGGGAACAACATAGCCCTTTGCGGCTTTCAACACGGCGAAGCAGACGAGAAGCCCCGTGCAGATCATGGGGCTTAGTCTCCAATTTGCCGCTGAAAGGATGCCGAAAACATAGCCGAACATGATAACGGCGCTGAGTCCGAAATGGGCAAGGATAAGAAGTCTTGAGCCGGAATCAAATTTTTTATAGCATATCAGAGCAATAATCGGAACAACGGCAATAATTACCGCCGCCGCAATGCGGATAATGTTAACTATTGATTCCGGCGAAAAAATCGACATGCCGTATTCGGCGTCAACTCCGAAAAGCATGAACCAATGAAGCGGGAAATTGCCGAGATTGGCGAGCCAATCGGTCATGTCGTCATAGCCGGAATATGCATTGGCATAGCCTGCGTTAACTCCATTGCTCAGGATTGCCGTAATGCCCAGACCGATAAGAGCGGAGAAGCCGCAGATAATGCAGTAAAACAAAGAAGCTCTGTTCTCCTTTGAAAAAATCTTTTGCTCTCCGTTCATCAATATTTCAGCAACTGCCGCAAATAAAACGGGGATAATTCCCATTGAAATTATCTGCAATCCGTCAAGACCTGCGCAGGCGGAGAAAAGAACCGTAAATACCGCACAAATGATAAACGGCTTTGACGAATCGGTTCTGCCGAAGGCCTCTTTGAATTTTATCAGGAGCGAGAGCAGAACGCAGATAACGGCAACGCAAATGCTGTAATAAATAACATGCTCATAGAAAATTTCTCTGAGCTTTGCCGAGGCGCAGAGCACCGCCAAAAGCGTTCCGAGAGTCGTGAACGAAAGCGGATAGCTGAATTTAAGGCTTCTGCAAATCAGAAAGACCGATGCCGCCATCAGCAGAGTGAAAAGCACCATTCCTATATGGTGGGTAGTCATTGAAACTCCGAAAATTCCGATAAACGGAGCCATAAGCATCGTGCCGCCGAACGGAAGCATCGCCGCATAGCCGAAATCGGGATTGAACAAGCCTCCGCAGTCATGGCTTGCCTGCGCCCAAAGGATTGTGTCGGCACAGTCGGAATGAAAGAACGCCGCAGACGGATAAATTATATAATAAATTACGGTTCCGAGCGAAAATGCGGCAAACAGCGCTGAAATCGCAAAAACCGAGTATTTTTTCAGCTTTTTTATGTCAACAGGCATAACCTTCTCCTTTGCTTATGAATCAGTCAGAGCCGTTCAGCTCTTTTCGCCGTTCGATTCCTCGTGATATTCAGCCTCTGTGTTAACGCTCCAGATATTCTCCTTTGTTTTTTTGCCGCTGAGAATATTATTGACCGCCTCAAACGAGGTTGCCATTGAGTGATCCATATTGTTGTATCTATGCTGACCGTTTCTGCCAACGCAGTAGAGATTTTCAAATGTGTCAAGATATTCAACAAGCTCATCCATGCGGTCATATGTGTCAAAATAAGCGGGATAAGCTTTCTGAACCTTTTCACGGTGGCTGTCGAGAATTTCGGCGTCAGAATCGATAACGCCCATCTTTTTCAGCTCGTTAACGGCATAATCAATGCAGGTTTTTTCATCCATGCTCCAGAACCCGTCGCCCTCATTGCAGAAATATTCAAGACCTATCCAGACCGTGTTACAAGGGTCTTTGACGAGATACGGCGACCAATTGTTGAAAATCTGAATTCTGCCGAGCTTCACGCCGACATCCTGAACATAAATCCAGCAGTCGGGAACAATGTTGCCGAGAGTTCTGATGTCGGTTTCATTTTTGAGATTAAGCTTTTTAAGGAGCAGACCGACGGTTACGAAATCTCTGTAAGGCAGACCTGCCGCAATTTCGGCGGGAGCCTGAGGAACCCCGGCGCCCATGCCTGCAACAAGGTCCTTGACGGGCATTGATGAAATAAAAATATCGCCATCAATGGTTTCGGCAAAGCCGCCGCAATCGCACTTAACGCTGTTGACCCTGCCGCCCGAAATGTCAATATCCGTAACTTTATGATTATAAAGAATTTTGCCGCCCATTTTAACAAATTCGTCGCCAACGGTTTCCCAAAGCTGACCGGGGCCGAATTTGGGATATTGAAACTCCTCAATCAGCGAGGTTTCAACCTTTCTGTCTTTGTTGGGAACAAGCTTTGAAAACATATCCCTGATAACGGCAAGGATTGAAAGCCCTTTAACACGCTGAGCGCCCCAATCCGCCGAAATCTCGCTCGGATGCCTGCCCCAGAGCTTCTCGGTGTAGCCCTCAAAGAACATGGAATAAAGCACTTTCCCGAAGCGGTTTATGTAGAAGTTTTCAAGCGATGTTTCTTCCTTTTTGGAAACGGTTGATTTAAGATAGCTGAAGCCTGCTTTCACCGTTCTTGAAAAGCCCATGTTGATGAAGGTCTGCGGCTTCATGGAAATCGGGTAATCAAAGAATTTATTGAGATAATAGATTCTTGAAACCCTGCGGCGCAGGAGCATGACCCTGTCTTCTTTCTCGGGGTCAGGTCCTCCCGGGGCAAGCTTTTTCTCTCTGCCGAGAAGCTTATCGTCAAATGACGGTTCGCCCTGAGCCGGCATAAGCTCCGCCCAGAAATCCGTAACATCCTTATCCTTTGAGAAAAAGCGGTGACCGCCGATATCCATGCGGTTGCCGTTGTGCTTAACCGTTCTCGAAATACCGCCGAGAACCTCGCTCTGCTCAAGAATGATAACCTCATATTCATTTGACCTTTTCAGCAGTTCATAGCCCGCCGTCAAGCCCGCAGGACCGCCGCCGATAATAATACATTTTCTCATCTTTTTCCCCCGTTCGGTTTTACAGTCTTTTGATAAAATGCGGTTTTTAACATTATATCATTTTAAGCCATCGGTTTCAAGGCGAAATAATTACAAATAAGTTAATAATAAGTTAATATTTGCAAACCGTTTCTCTTTCAGACCTTGACATATTTTGGGGGCGGTAATATAATTAACCGAACAGTATTT
>JAEDKI010000092.1 GCA_016295895.1 Clostridiaceae bacterium
TCATTATTCGCCCGAGGCGAATCGGTTCGTCGGGGACGCCAAACCCTACAGATTTTCCGTAAGCCGTGCATATTTCCCGGAACGCTGAGGACAGCGTTCCCTACGATGGAATTGTATTGATTTATGGCATTTTCAATCGGGCGACCACACAGGGTCGCCCCTACCGTTATGTGCCGCAGGCACACTTCATTTCTTCATTTGTTTTCATGCGGAAGAATCAGGTGTATCGTTCTCCTGCTGCATATCAATCTGCTTTACCCTTTCCTCTCCGATATTTTCAAGGCAGACAAAGCTGCCGCTGACCGTCAGGCTGTCGGCGGATTTTTCCGTCTTTATGCTTTCGCTTTCAACCTTCATATATCTGAAATCCACGGTGCATTTATCAAAAAACCTTGTCACGGCAAGAAGCCGTGCTTTTTCTTCGTTCAATGAAATCTCGCAGGGTTCAAGAACCTTTTCGGTGCGCTTGATTATCCCCATCGGCAGAGTCACGCCGTTAATAAAAAGGTCGCTTTTTTCGCTGTAGGCAGAGTCTCCCGCACTGCCGAGCGGAATTGAAAAAAACAGAAAATTTACAACATAGGTAGTTCTTCTCTTTATTTCTCTTTGAGCGGAAAGCTTCGTGTTCTGCGCCGCCGCAACGCTTCGGCTCGTTCTTGCAACAACATAGCCGCTCGCCCTGCAAAAGCTGACTGTTAAATCCTTGTTTTCCTCAATGCCGCTTATCAGCAAATCGCCTTTCAGCACGGGATTGCCGACCTTTTGCTCCTGCGTTCCGTTGAACGGTCTGAGAAGAACGATTTGCCCGTCTCTTGCGGCAACGATATCTGCAGGTGTGCTGTCGGCGTCAATATCGGGGGTAACAACTCTCTCCCTGACCTCTATTCTCGCCGCACTTCCCTCAATATTGATATTCAGCCAGGAAAGCTCGGGCAGCTCCCTCAAAGCGGCAATTTCAACCGAACCGATGTCAATTCTGCCGCCCGCCGCTCCCTTTCTGACCCCGAGCTTTTCAAAAACCGCCGTTATTTCTTCCGACGGAACTCTGACATTGCCCGTCACATCGATGCTCCATATTCGGGTTGACAAAACCGAAATCAACGCAACGCATACAAATGCGCCTATGAGCACTCCCGCTCTCCTGCTGTGGCGAGCCAAAAAGAACGGCAGACCGCATTTTTTCTTGATTCTGACCCTCATGCCCGACTTCCGTGCGGAGGAACGGATTCGGCGGTAAGCTCCGCAATCCGTGCAGGCAGTTATAATCGAATTATCGCATTTCAGATCCCAAAGCGTTATTTTATTCCGTCGGCAAAGATTGAGGAATCTCTCGGGGAAGCCGCCGCTCGCCGTAAACATAACATACCCGAAAAACAGCCTCAGAAATTTCAGAATGAGCATAATGCGCCTCCTAATTGCTGAAATCAACGCAGGTGATAACGCCTTTTATGATTGCCTGACCGTTCTGCATTGAAACCACCGTCAGCTCACAGCCGCAGATTCTGACCGTCAGCCTGCCCGTGTTCAGGGCAATGGCTCTGTCGCCGTATTCAAGAACGCCCTGACAGCCCTCGATTATGGCTTCCCGATTGCCGTTAAGCTCGATATGCGCATAGCCCGAAACGGCGTCCTGAGGCAAATCAAGGCTTCGGCTGATTGAATCCATGATTTTTTCTCCTCTGCCGCCTGCGCTTCGGCTTTTCTTTCTCATCTTGTTTTCCCTCTCTTTTTCTTGCCGTATTTATATATATTTATGGTTAATAAGCAATAAAAAGAACCGAGGCAACATAGAATGAAACCGAAACGGAGGTTGCTTGATTTGAAAAAGAACGGTTATACCGCCGCAATTTCGGGAATTTTTCTTTTTGTGGTTTTTTATTTGTTTTCCGAAGAATTTTTGCAGGGCTTCAAAGCAGGTCTGCTTAACTGCGCCGAAATCGTCATTCCGTCGCTGTTCCCTTTTCTTGCCGCCGCTTCGCTTGCGGGAGCGGGAGAAATGCCGAAATGTCTGAAAAAAATTATAAGTCCCGTAACCGAGCTTGTTTTTCGCCTGCCTGCCGACAGCCTTGCGGCAATCGTTCTCGGTCAGCTCGGCGGATATCTTTCGGGCGCAAAGGCGGCGGATTCGCTTCTGCGCAGGGGGGCTGTGACCGAAGCACAGGCTGAAAGAATTCTGCTTTTCTGCGTGAATCCCGGATTGGGCTTCACGGTCAACGCCGTCGGCTTCGGTCTGCTCGGCTCCCGTGAGGCAGGCAAAATCCTGCTTCTCTCCGTGTGCGTTTCATCGCTTATTCTCGGAGCTTTTGCGGGGTTTTTTTCCGAATCGGAACAGGTTAAGCGAAATATTGAGCCGAAACCCGAACCCTTTTCCGCCGCCGTTGTCAACAGCGTTGCTTCGAGCGCCTCCGCAATGCTCTCGGTCTGCGCCTTCGTTGCCGTGTTTTCGGGAATTAATGCGATTTTCGCAAAAACAATCAAAAATCAGACGGTTCTGCTCGCCCTCTCCTGCCTTTCCGAGGTCACAAGCGGCTGTGCGGCAGCCGCAAGGCAGGTTTCTCTGCCCGTCACGGCGGCTGTCTGCGCCTTCGGGGGAATCTGCGTTCATCTTCAGATTTTTTCGCTCTCGGGCAAATTGAAAATCAATTATGCAAAGTTTTATCTTTTCCGAATCCTTCATGCGGCGCTCTCATTTCTCATCTGCTCTGCGGCTTTGCATATTCATCCGCTGAGCCTGCAAACCTCACTTTCCGTTGCCGAAAATGCCGCTCCATGGTCATTTTCCGCCCCTGCGGCAATTTCTTTGCTTTTTCTCTGTGCTTTGCTGATATTAGACCTTGATAACGCCCGAAAAATATGTTAATATTTCATGGAAAGGGTGTTGAAAGCATGAAAAGCAAGCTTCTTGAAAAGAAAAAGTATCCGCCCGTTTGCGAATACTGCAAAAACGGCCGCCTTTCGCCCGATGAAAAAAGCGTTCTCTGCGTAAAAAAAGGGCTTGTGCCAACCGACGGAAAATGCAGAAAATATTCCTATGACCCGCTTAAACGCAGGCCGAAAAAGCCGCTTATCATTGAGCAAGCGGATCCCTCGGAATTTGAACTTTAAGGATGATTAATATGAAAGCCATAAAAGAAATGATATGCGATCCCCTGCCGACCGAAAACTGCCACGCCTCAACCGTTCTGCCCCTGCCTGACGGCAGCGTTGTTGCGGCATGGTTCGGCGGAACAAAGGAGAGCGCAGACGATGTTGACATCTGGTTCTCACGCCGTGACTCAAGCGGCTGGAGCACTCCCTCAAAAATCAGCCGAAGCGGCAGAATGCCCCATTGGAATCCCGTTTTGTTCTTACGCAAAAGCGGCGAAATTCTGCTCTTTTTCAAGGTCGGCAAGCACATTCCGTCATGGCGCACCTTTGTGAGCGTTTCAACCGACGGCGGCAGAAGCTTCGGCGAGCCCCGTGAGCTTGTTGAGCATGACAGAAGCGGCGGCAGAGGCCCCGTTAAGAATAAGTGCATCCGCCTTTCGGACGGGCGTATTCTTGCGCCCGCATCCCGTGAAGCGGGCAATTGGAGATGCTTTGTTGACGCTTCGTTCGATGAGGGCGAAGCATGGCGCAAATGCCCCGTTATCAAAACGGAGCGTTCACCCGTTAAAAACGAAAACGGTTCTTACAAAGTGCCGATGATTCAGCCGACCCTTTGGGAATCCGAAGCGGGAAAGGTTCATATGCTCACGAGAACTTCTGTCGGCAGGATTTACAGGAGCGATTCCGATGACTATGGCGAAAGCTGGTGCAGAGCCTACCCCACAGACCTGCCGAACAACAACAGCGGCATAGACCTTGTTAAAACTCCGAACGGCGACATCTACCTTGTTTCAAACCCCGTTTCGGAGAATTGGGGCGAGCGTTCTCCGCTGACCCTCAGCAAATCCTCGGATAACGGCAAAAGCTGGCAGACCGTTATGACCCTTGAAGAAGAAAAGCTTGACAGCGAATTTTCCTACCCTGCAATTGAGTATTTGGGCGGTTCGCTTTTCATCACCTACACCTACGAGCGCATTAATGTTGCATTTTGGAAAATTGACATTGAATAAATTAACATTTCGTTAATAGATTAAACACCCGGATTTCAAAAATGTAAGGTATACTGAATCCGTTGTGTGTCAACAATAAAATTAAGAAGTATAAGGAGCTATGAAAATGAAAAAAACTCTCTCAATTCTGCTTGCAGCGGTTATGCTGCTTTCCTTTGCCGCATGTTCGGGCAACGGTTCAGGCAACGACACCACCACCGCAGGCACAACTGCCGCCCCCTCAACCGCCCCTGCTCTCAACGAAACGCTCGAAGAAATTGCAGACAAGATTTATAAGAACGCAACCGATTTTGAGATTTCAATCATGCCTGCAACCGAAATTGACCTTGCAGACGCTGACGCTGTTAACTATTATCTCGGCGTTGCTTCGGCTGATTCAATCGAGCGTGCGGTTTTCTCCGAGCCTATGATTGGTTCAATTCCTTATTCAATGTGCCTTGTTAAGGTGAAGGACGGCGCAGACAAGGATGCCCTCAAGCAGGAAATTCTTGACGGCGTTAACTACAGAAAATGGGTCTGCGTTGCGGCTGAAAAAATTCTCGTTGCGGACTGCGGCGATGTTATTATGATGGTTATGTCAAGCGAAGATAATGTTGAAACAATCTATAACGCATTCTCTGCTGTTTGTGCAGGCTCTGCAAGCGAGCCCATGACCAAGGCGGGAGAAACCGAGGAAGATATTGAGCTTCCCGAGGAGATTCTCGGCTGATAAAAAAATTACCGTTAATATCAAACGGGTCTGTCCATTGGCGCAGACCCGTTTTTTGGTGAGAGGAGAGCGGACAATTGCTGTTTTCAAGCATAACTTTTCTTTTTGTATTCCTGCCTGTCGTTCTGACGGGCTATTACCTGTTGCCCATGAAGGCAAAAAACATCTGGCTTCTTCTCTCAAGCCTTTTCTTTTATTTTTACGGCGAGCCAAAATATCTATTTCTGATGCTCGGTGTTATCGCTTCAAGCTATATCACGGGTCTGCTGACCGATAAGGCGAGCGGAAAAATGCGGAAGCTTGCTCTTGCCGTTTCCGTTATGCTAAGCCTTTCCGCTCTGCTGTTTTTCAAATACACCGACTTTTTCATCTCGGCGGTAAACTCGGCTTTCTCAACGGATTTTGACCTTCTGAAGCTTGCGCTCCCCATCGGCATCAGCTTTTATACCTTTCAGGCTATCAGCTACAATATTGACGTTTACCGTGGCGATGTTCCCGCTCAGAAAAATATTCTGAGCCTTGCGCTGTATATTTCACTTTTTCCGCAGCTTGTTGCAGGCCCGATCGTCCGATATTCCGATATTGAAAAAAGCCTTTAAGTCAGAACTCACGGCGTTTCGGATTTTTCTGACGGAATCATGCGCTTCACTATCGGGCTTTCAAAAAAAGTTCTGATTGCAAATTCTCTCGGCTCTCTCTGCGAGATTTTCAGAGCCGAGGGCGATAAAACAACGCTGTTTTTCTGGATGAATGCCGTTGCATTTGCCTTGCAGATTTATTACGATTTTTCGGGCTACAGCGACATGGCAATCGGCCTCGGTCGAATGCTTGGCTTCGGCTTCCCCGAAAACTTCCGCTATCCCTACATTTCAAAATCCGTCACGGAATTCTGGCGGCGCTGGCATATTTCGCTCGGAAGCTGGTTCAGAGATTATGTCTATATCCCGATGGGAGGCAACCGAGTCAGCAAGCCACGCTTCTTTCTTAACATTCTCACGGTTTGGTTTTTGACGGGCTTCTGGCACGGCGCAGATTGGAACTTCATCATCTGGGGGCTTTATTTTGCGGCTCTGCTTCTGCTTGAAAAAAGCATTCCTCAGCGAATCAAGGACAAGACCCCGTCATTTATCAGCCACATTTATCTGATTTTTGCCGTTATTATCGGCTTTGTTATCTTCAACGGCAACGGAATTTCGGGGGCAATTGCCGATCTTCGGGGAATGTTCCTGCCTGTCGGCTCGTTTTCAAGCGTTCAGACGGCTTATTATCTTCGCAGTTATTCTGTATTGTTCGCTGTCGGAATTTTCGGCTCGACTCCTGCGCTCAGAATCGCCGCAGAGCGTCTCAGCCGAAGCAAAAAGGGAGCAATTTTCGCCGACATTGCAAAACCGATTCTGATTTTGCTTCTTCTGACGGTTTGCGCCGCTTATCTTGTTGACAGCTCATATAATCCGTTCCTGTATTTCCGATTCTGAGGTTAGTAGAATGAAGAAAAAGATTGTAAATATTATATGCATTATCTGCTTTTCGGCGTTTCTTATCGGCATCGGTCTTTCTTTCTGCTTCAGAGAACCCGTTAAAATTCTCATTTCCGAGCGAAGAAAAGCCGCCCAATTTCCCGAACTGACCGCCGAATCGGTTATCGACAAAAGCTTTTTTGACGGTCTGGAAGAATATTTCATGGATCAGTTTCCTCTTCGTGACGGCTTTCGTTCTGTCAAGGCGGCGGTTCAGCTCAGACTGCTCGGTCAGAAGGATGTCAACGGCATATATTATGTCGATGGACACATCTGCGAGCTGATGCCCGACCTGAGCGAAAACTCAGTTAAGAGCGTTGCGGAAAAGATTGATTCGATAACCGAAAAATATGTCATCCCCTCGGGCGGAAAGGCTTATTATTCCGTTATCCCCGATAAAAACTATTATCTTGCCGAAAAAAACGGCTATCCTTCGATTGACTATAATAAAATGATCGGCATTCTGAACTCAGAGGTTCAAAATGCCGGATACATTGATATTATTGACACTCTCGGTATTGATAATTATTACAAAACCGATTCCCATTGGAAGCAGGAAACGATTTCGCCCGTTGCGGAACGCCTCGGCTCAAAAATGGGCTTTAGTGTTTCACCCGGCGGAGCAAAAGCCGAAACTCTTGCCGATTTCAGGGGTGTTTACGCTTCAAGACTTCCGCTTGCGAAGGGCGAGGATAAAATAGTCTGCATGACTTCGCCCGTCAGCGAATCCGCCTTGGTTTATAACCTCGAAACCGACAAAACCACTGTCGGAGTATATGACAGGGCAAAGCTTAAAGGAAACGATAAATATGATGTTTATCTTTCGGGAGCCGCCGCTCTGCTGACGGTTGAAAACACGCTTGCTTCAAGCAAAAAAGAGCTTGTCATCTTCCGTGACTCTTTCGGCTCTTCACTTGCGCCATTGCTTCTTGAGGGCTACAGCAAAATCACGCTTGTTGATTTAAGATATTTCTCTTCTCAGCTTCTCGGGGAATACGTTGATTTCACCAACGCCGATGTTCTGTTTATCTACAACACTCAGATCATCAACCAAAGCTCTCTGCTGAAATGATCGATTATTATGTTATGAATCGCCATTCAATATAGCGTTTTTGCATCATTTCATCGTCAAAGTTGCTGTCAATGAGCATTTCAATTCTGTTTGACGGCTCCTTGCCCTGATGCCTTTCCGACCAGCGAACGAGGCACACAGCGGTAACGGCAATATCAACGGCAAGGAAAACGCTCATCACGGCGCAGGCTCCGTGCCAGAATCCGCCCTTCATTTTTGCAAAAGCTTTGTCAATGAGCGGAACGACACGGCTGAATCCGACACCGAGGAAGCCCCAGAGCAGGCTCATTGAAAGGCTGACATAGCCTTTAAAATTCATAAAGCATCCGCTGTAATCCCACGCTTTCATGTGTAGACCGTATTCCAGAATTGCGCCG
>JAEDKI010000005.1 GCA_016295895.1 Clostridiaceae bacterium
GAGGAATATGGTATTCCGTTTTTCATTCGGTTTCGGCGTTCTGCAACGCAGGCTTTGATCTTATGGGAACGGAAACGCCGTATATTTCGCTTTGCGAATTCTCTGACGATTTTGTGGTCAATGCAACCCTTTCCGCATTAATAATAATCGGCGGCATCGGCTTCCTTGTCTGGGACGATTTGAGAAAGAAAAAGCTGAAATATAAATATTATCAG
Source organism: Clostridiaceae bacterium (assembly GCA_016295895.1). Classification (GTDB taxonomy): domain Bacteria; phylum Bacillota; class Clostridia; order Oscillospirales; family Acutalibacteraceae; genus CAG-177. Next base: position 216 of record JAEDKI010000005.1, read on the forward strand.
CTTCACACCAAGATAGTGCTTGCGGTTACGGCGGCTCTGCTTGTTATCCCGACGATTCTGTTTTTGATTTTTGAGCGCAATTTCACAAATGAGGGGCTGAGCTTCGGCCACAGCCTGCTCAATGCGTTCTTTGATTCCGTAACGGCAAGAACGGCAGGCTTTAACACGACCGACACGGCGGCGCTTTCGCCTGCGAGCAAAATTATGACGATATTCCTGATGTTTATCGGCGGTTCGCCGGGTTCAACGGCGGGCGGCATCAAGACAACCACTCTTGCGGTTATTGCCGTTTCAACCTTTAACGGAATAATGCGCCGTGAATCAAAGGGCGTGTTCGGCAGACGGTTTGAAAAGGACGCAATCCACAAGGCAAGCTCGGTCGTTTTCACGAATATCACCCTTGCAATAGTCGGTTTGCTTGCAATCTGCGCAGTTCAGCCGACGCTTGCGATTGAAGATGTTGCGTTTGAATGTATTTCCGCAATCGGAACGGTCGGAATGTCAACGGGCATAACCCGTGATTTATCAACGGCATCAAGGCTGATAATAGCGTTTCTGATGTTCTGCGGCAGGGTCGGCAGCGTTTCGTTCGCTCTTGCGTTAATGGACAGAAGAGCGTCCCCGCCGGTTAAAAATCCGAGAGAAAAAATAACAATCGGTTAATCCGGAAAGGATAGGAAAAATGAAATCTTTTTTAATTATCGGAATGGGCGGCTTCGGCCATCATCTTTGCGAAAGCCTCGCAAAAAAAGACTGTGAAATAATGATAGTTGACGAAAAAGAGGAAGCCGTTGAGGATATGCTTTCGTATGTCGTCAGCGCAAAAATAGGCGACTGCACGAAAATTGAGGTGCTGAAATCCTTTGATATTCCGTCGTTTGACACCTGCTTTGTCTGCATCGGCGAAAACTTTCAGAACAGCCTTGAAATAACCAGCCTGCTCAAAGAATGCGGCGCAAAAAAGGTTATCAGCAAGGCGGACAGAGACATTCAGGAGAAGTTTTTGCTCCGCAACGGCGCTGATGCCGTTATTTATCCCGAAAAGAACATGGCGGAGCGCTATGCGATTCGTGAGAGCAGCGAGCATATCTTCGATTATATCAATCTCGGCGGCGATTATTCGATTTTTGAAATTGATGTGCTTGATAAATGGGTCGGCAAGACCGTCAAGGAGCTGAATTTCAGAGTTAAATATAACCTCAGCGTGCTTGCAACCAAAAACGGGAGCACGGTTAACCCCGTCATTACGGGCGAGCGGAAGTTTGCAAAGGATGAGCACTTGCTTGTTCTCGGCAAAGAAGAGGATGTCCGCAAGCTGACTAAATAATTTCGTTGACAAAAGCAACAAGATAATGTAATATTAATATAAATAAAATACTGGAGGTAATTATTATGGTTTTAGCTGCTGTCGGCAAAAACGGCACAGGCAAGGATTTCTTCCTTGAATATGTTGCAAAAACTTACGGTTTTCCGATGATTTCAATCGGCGATGTTGTCAGAGAGCTTGCGGCAAATGACGGTCTTGAGCTTACCAGAGACAATCTTCACGCAACCTCAAAGAAGTATATGACCGCTAACGGTCAGACATTTTTCCCCGAAATGATAGTCAAAAAGATCAAGGAGTCGGACAGCCCGAATTTCCTTGTTTCAGGCATCCGTCCGCCCTCGGATATCGAGGTTTTCAAGAAGGCTTTCGGCGATAAGTTCGTTCTTGTTGATGTTGTTATCAGCGACGATGAGGTTCGCTATCAGAGAATGCTTGCCAGAGGCTCCGAGCGTGACGGCAAGAGCGTTGAAAAGCTTCGTGAAAACGATATCCATGAGGAAGAAATCTTCCACACCAGCGAGTCGGAGAAAATGGCTGACTATATAATGAAGAACGACGGCACGGTTGACGATTTCTATGCCGGAGTCAAGGATTTTTATGAGAATTATCTCAAAGCAAAGCTTGACTGAAAATGAAACGGGGCTGTCGCTCTGAGCGATGGACCAAAAGAAACCGATTTAACAGGATAATAAAAAGCAGCTTGTATTGTCGATTAATTATCGTGTAATACAGGTTGCTTTTCTTTTGGATTAATGAAAATTGATTTATATTGTTTATTTTCCGAACGGATTAAGAAACTGAATTGTTTTTTCGTCAACTCTAACAAAAAGACGGGCTGTTTTTAGTTAAAAATGGTATCTTTAAAATAAATAATAAAAGTGTTATAATAATCATAGTTATTTTAACGGCAATTTATTCGGATTGCAGTTAAAAAGCCATAACGGTTCTCTTAAGTGATTGCGGAAAAGAGAACTTGCTAATTTCATAAGGAGAAAATTATATGAACAATCGCTTCTTTTGCGCCAAAGAAAACGGCAAGCTTAATTACGGCAAAACCGCTTTGACGGGCTTCGGTTTTCTTGCAGCTTCGATTGCATGGGCAATCTACGACCCCTACATAACCAAGATTCTGAATCATCTGCTCAACGCCTCGCCGACAGTTACGGCGTGGAGCAACACGCTTGTTGAGAAGATGCCGTTCCTTGCAAGCTTTGCGGCTTCGCAGGGCGAGGATGTTGTTCTTGCAGGCGGCGGGTTCACACTTGTTCCGCTGTTTATCGGTATCATAATGACATTCGATAACATCTTCGGCGTTATTTTTCAGCCGACCTTCGGCAAGCTTTCAGACCGCTGCCATTCAAGGTTCGGCAAGCGTCGCCCGTTCATTCTTTTCGGCGCTCCGATTTCGGCAGCTCTGTTTGCATTGATTCCCATTGTTTTCCTTAAATCCCGCAGTCTGCCCCTTACAATGTTATTTATCATCCTTTTTGTTTTCGTCATGTCGCTGTGGCGTGCGCCCGTTGTTGCGCTCATGCCCGACCTGACCCCTCCGAGCCTGCGAAGCGAGGGCAACGCAGTTATTAACCTCATGGGCGGTCTCGGCAGCGCAATCGGCATGGTTGCAGGCACGCTTGCAATCATTCTTTGCGGTCTGTTCACGGGTCTGACAAAAGCGCAGATAAAGGCTGACGAAACTGTATCATTCCCCTATGTTTTTGCAATCGGCGCAGTAATTATGATAATCGGCATGCTCGTTATCATGCTGTTTGTCAAGGAGCCCGACAGCAGAATCCACATTCAGGGCGAGGTCAACAAGCAGCTTGATGCCGACGCAAGAAGAAAAGCGGAAAAAGAGGCTAAAAAAGCCGAAAAGGCGGCAAGAAAAGCCCAGAAGCTCTCAAAGGGAGAGAGAAAGAGCCTTATTTTCATGCTTGCGGCTCTGTTCTTCCTTTTCTGCGGAAGCAACGCAATCACCACATTCTTCTCACTCTTTGCCCAGGAGATTCTCCACATGATAACCTCCGAGGCAACCATAATCATGCTTATATTTGCCGTTGTTGCGGCAATTGCAGCTCTGCCCGCAGGCAAGATGGGCAAGAAAATCGGCAGAAAAAAGACTATCATTGCAGGTCTTGCAATCTTCCTTTCAGCCTTTGTGATTTTCTTCTCGATTTTCCTTGTTATGCTCGGCAGACAGAATATGTCAATCGGCAATTATGTTACCGTTAACAATGCCTACACTTCAATCAACGACAAGGTCAACGCCTATAATTCCGAGCTTGCCGACGCCGCAAAAGAGAATAATATCACTCTCGGCGAGGGTGACACTCTTGTTATGGATACTTATGTTGAATATGTCAAGGCAAAAGAGGCAAACGGCGATCTTTCGGGCTACGGCTCGGTTTATGCCGACTTTGACGCAAAGATTAACGCTGAAAATCCCGAAATCATCAACGGAATCAGAAAGGTTGCCGTTTCAACGCTTGAGCTTTCGGAGCAGTCAAGCTTCGGCGAAGCGCTTGAAGCAGTCAGCGGAAGCGTCCGTGATGTTACGAGAATTCTCAGAATCCTCATTTATCCCGTTCTTATTCTCGGCGGTGCGGCTAATATGTTCATCACCGTTAATACTCTGCCGCTCGTTCTTGAAATCGGCGGACTTGACAAGGTTGGAACCTTTACGGGATACTACTACACAGCCACATTCTCGGCTCAGATTGCTTCCCCGATTGTTTACGGCATTGTCAGAATGTTCTCGGGAACGTATATGTCGCTGTTCTACTATGCGCCCGTGGCGTTCGCCGCTTCGATTCTCTGCATCCTGCTTGTAAAGCACGGCGAGGCTATTCCCGACGAGGTAATCAAGGAAGCGGAAGAAAAAGATTAACGACATCCTCCGCCGATTTTTGAAACTGCGGGGCGTTCCGCAAGCCACGCAGCAGAAATTTTCGGCATACATACATCCTTCTATAAAAGTCAAGGGCATCGGTGTTTCCGATGCCTTTGGCTTTTTTTCGGGCGGTCTTGTTTTTTGACAATTTATATGGTATTATATTTCGGAAAAAGAGGGGTGATTCGGTGTTTGCAAGAATTAACAGCATGGGTCTTTTCGGAATAGACAGCTACATGGTCGGCGTTGAGGTCGATTACGGACAGGGTCTTCCGAGAATTGATGTTGTCGGTCTGCCCGATACCGCTGTCAACGAATCCCGCAACAGAGTTCGCTCCGCAATCAAAAACAGCGGCTACGAATTTCCGCAGAGCCGAATAACGATAAACCTTTCACCCGCCGATGTCCGCAAGGAGGGTCCCGTTTACGATTTGCCGATTCTGATAGCGATTCTCAAAGCGGGCAGACAGCTTGACTGCAACATTGACGACTGCGCCTTTGTCGGCGAGCTGTCGCTTGACGGGCTTGTGCGCCATGTCAACGGAGCTTTGCCCATGGTTATCAGGGCGCAGAAAAGCGGAATAAAAAGAGTTTTCGTTCCCGCCTCAAACGCCCGTGAAAGCTCGGTTGTTGAGGGAATAGAAATATATGCGGTTGAAAATGTCCGTCAGGTCATTCGGTTTCTGAAAGGCGAGGAGAGCTTATCGCCGATAAAATTTGACCCCGATGAAGAAATGATTAACCGTGTGCCCCTGCCCGATTTCAGAGATGTCATGGGTCAGCAGGAGGCAAGGTATGCCCTTGAAATTGCGGCGGCGGGAGGACATAATGTTATCATGGTCGGCCCTCCCGGCTCCGGCAAAAGCATGCTTGCCAAGCGGCTGCCGTCGATACTTCCCGACATGACCTTTGAAGAAAGCTTGCATACAACGGAGCTTTATTCCATAGCGGGAGCATTGCCCGAGGGAGTTTCTCTCATCAGAGAACGCCCGTTCCGTTCGCCTCACCATACGGTTTCGCCCGCAGGACTTTCGGGCGGCGGAGCTATCCCGAGACCGGGTGAAATATCCCTTGCGCATAACGGCGTTCTGTTCCTTGACGAGCTTCCCGAGTTTTCAAGAATCGCAATGGAAGTTCTCCGTCAGCCGATTGAGGACGGAAAAATCACCATATCCCGTGCGAGCGCATCGCTGACTTATCCGTGCTCGGCAATGATAGTCTGCGCCATGAATCCCTGCCCCTGCGGTTTCCACGGACACCCGAAGCGAAAATGCACCTGCCCCGAGGGAGCGGCAAAGCGTTATCTTTCAAGGATTTCGGGGCCTTTGCTTGACAGAATAGACATTCATATTGAAGTTCCGCCCGTTGATTTCGACAAGCTTTCGAGCAAAATGCCGTCGGAATGCTCTGCGGATATCAAAAAGAGAGTCAACGCCGCAAGAAAGCTTCAGCAGGAGAGGCTTGCGGGCACGGGAGTTTCGTGCAACGCAAAAATGGATTCGGGCTTGACCCGCAAATTCTGCCGCCCCACCGCTCAGGCAATGGCTTTGCTTGAAAGCGTTTTTGAAAAGCTTGACCTTTCGGCAAGAGCATACGATAAAATTTTGAGAATCGCAAGAACGGTTGCCGACCTTGAGGGCTGTGAAACGATTGATTCAAGCCATATCGCCCAGGCGGTTCAGTTCAGAAGCCTTGACCGAAAGCTCTGGGGAAGATAATTCCCCCGCATGTATTGATAAATATACCCGAAAGGTATATAATAAACAGACAAACAATAAAAACGGAGATAAAATATGTTAAAGCTTGAAAATGTATCATTTAAGGTTGCCGTTGACGGCTCCGACCTTGAAATCATCGACGGAATTTCGCTTGAGATTCCCGACGGAGCGTTTACGGTCATTACCGGGCCGAACGGCGGCGGAAAATCAACTCTTGCCCGCCTGATTATGGGCATTGAGAAGCCCACATCCGGCAAGATTTTCTATAATGACACCGACATAACGGATTATTCGGTTACGGAAAGAGCCAAGCTCGGCATAGGCTACGCTTTTCAGCAGCCGCCGAGGTTCAAGGGTCTGACCGTTCGCAGACTGCTTTCGCTTGCCGCAGGCAGTGAGCTGCCCGTTGACGAATGCTGCGGATATCTCACAAGCGTCGGTCTTTGCTCAAAGGACTATCTCAACCGTGAGATGGATAACTCCCTTTCGGGCGGCGAAGCCAAGAGAATTGAAATTGCAACCCTCATGGCAAGAAAGCTCGGGCTTGCAATTTTTGACGAACCCGAGGCAGGCATTGACCTTTGGAGCTTTTCGATGCTCGTTGAGAGCTTCAAGGCAATGAGCAAGGGCAATCATCAGAGCGTTATCGTTATTTCTCATCAGGAAAGAATCATGCAGCTTGCCGACGAAATGGTTGTCATTGCCGACGGAAAAATAAGAGACAAGGGCAGCAAGGAGGATATCTTCCCCCGACTTATGGGAGAATTCAACGAAAACTGCGGCTTCAGGGGGGAAAAATAACATGGATAAGATTGACAGTCAGCTTCTCGAATCGATTGCGGATCTCCATGAGATTCCCGAGGGAGCTTATAATATCAGAAAGAACGGCGAGGGTCTTTCAAGGCGTTCAACCGCCAACATTGAGATTGTGCCGAAATCCGACAAGCCGGGCATCGACATAATTGTTGCTCCGGGAACGAAGAATGAGAGCGTTCATATCCCCGTTATCATCACCGAGGCGGGAATCAACGACCTTGTTTATAATGATTTTTATATAGGTGAGGGCGCTGATGTGCTCATCGTTGCAGGCTGCGGAATCCACAACTGCGGCGATCAGACGAGCGAGCATGACGGAATCCATACTTTCCATATCGGCAAAGACGCAAGAATCAAATATGTTGAAAAGCATTACGGCGAGGGCGACGGCAAGGGCGAGAGGATTCTCAACCCCTCAACCATTGTTGAGCAGGAGGAAAATTCCGTCTGCGAAATGGAAATGGTTCAGATAAAGGGCGTTGATTCGACCGTCAGAGACACAAAGGCGAGCCTTGCGGCGGGCGCAAAGCTCATTGTTACCGAAAGGCTTCTGACCCACGGCAATCAGCATGCCCGCTCGGATATTGATGTTTATCTTAACGGCGAGGGCTCGTCGGCTCAGATTATCTCACGCTCCGTTGCCAAAAACAGCTCAAAGCAGATTTTCCATCCGAACGCTATCGGCAATGCGGAATGCAGAGCGCATGTTCAATGCGATTCAATCATCATGGATGACGCAACGGTCAGCTCAATCCCCGCAATAACCGCAAATTCGGCAGACGCTCAGATCGTGCATGAAGCGGCAATCGGCAGAATCAATAACGATCAGCTTATCAAGCTGATGACCTTCGGCATGAGCGAGGAAGAAGCGGAAGAAGTTATTATCCAAGGATTCCTTAAATAATGAAAACCAAAAATAACGGCATGTATCGGAAATTCCCGGTACATGCCGCTTTTTTATTATTCAACCGTTCTTCTCCAATGGAAGAGATATTGCTGTGCGATGCCTCTTGCGCCGTTTGCGCATTCGGGCAGACCGTCGGGATAAAGCTCCTGCATTATGCGCTTGACCCAGACATCAACGGGGAAAGCGTCAACCTTTCCGAAACCGTAGAGCAGGGTGCATTGGGCAACCTTTTCACCGACTCCTTTAATCTTTATCAGCTCGTCTCTGCCTTCATCAAGCCCCGAAGCGTATATTTTGTCAAAATCAATTTCGCCGTTCGCAACCTTCTGAGCGGCGTCGATAATGTATTTTGCACGGAAGCCTGCCCTTATCGGAGCAAGCCCGTCAACCCCCGCTTCGGCAACCGTTTTTGCGCTCGGAAATGCAAAATCATCTCCGCCGAGATTCTCACCGAGCAGGCGGCAAAGTCTGTCAATAATGCCTTTTATCCTCGGAATATTGTTGTTTTGGGAAATAATGAATGAGCATAACGCTTCCCACGGCTCCTGACGGAGCAGGCGGATTCCGTTGCATTCCTCAACAGCCCGCTTAAGGCTTGAATCGCTTGAAAAGCGGCGGCAAAGAGCATCATAATCACGGTCAAGGTCAAAATATCGGCGCCAGATATTCTCAAAATCGGCTTTGTCCGTGCCGATAAAAGCAATGCCGTTCTCCGTCTGTCTCAGAGTCAGAGGCTTTGAAAAAGCAACGCCGTGCCAATCACCGTTTTCTCTTTGTTCCCATCGGAACGCCTGACCGCAGTCGAGAGTGCGTGCTAAATCGAAGCACGGGATATCGGCGATAATCATGCTTTTTTCTTCTGAAAGAATTAAACTTGTCTTCATTTTGAATTCTCCAAATTGTAATAATATGTCAATTTTATCTTTTATATAACCGCAAAAATTTCATCTTTTTTCGACAAAATGTAAAGATTCTACAACCGAAAGTATATTGCAAAATCGAATAAAAACGGTTTTCCACATCGAAAATCAAGAAAAAGCAAGGCTTTCGGGCGGAGTTATACACTTTTTCCACACAGTTATCCACATTTTCAGTGGAAAAGTCAGATATACAATCCGTATAACACTCTTACCTTTTTCTGCGGAATAAAACCGCCCCGTAATGTCAAAAATAAGATAGAAATCCATTCGTGAAAGGGGAAAGCAAATTGATAAAGGGCGTCAACAGGCAGGTAGTCGAGATAACCCAGACCCAATGCGAATACTTCGAGCGGGTGCTGTTTTTCATAAAACCCGAATACTCCGCCGTCAGCGAGGGCGATTTAAAGGAACGGGCAACAATCATAGCCCAAAGTGCCGGAGTTCCGCCGGCGGCAAGGCTTAAAAAGAATAAGCTGAGGCTCGTGCTGAGCCTTTGCGCTTCTGCCTGCGGCGGTGCGCTTGTCAGCGGAGTTATTTTTCTGATGACATCGTTTATTTAGATTCAAAGTGCCTGCAAAAGCCGTTCATTACGCATTCGGAGCATTTAGGTCTGCCCGAAATGCAGGTGTCCCTGCCGTGAAGCACGCAGCGGTGGCAGAAATCGTTGCTTTCCTCGGGCGGAAGCAGCTCACGCAGGCGCATTTCAACCTTCAGAGGGTCTTTTGTTGCAACGAGGCCGAGCAGATTCGATATTCTGATAAGATGGGTGTCGGCAACGACGGCGGGCTTGCCGTAAACATCGCCCATAATAAGATTTGCGGTTTTTCTGCCGACTCCCGGCAGACTTGTCAGATCCTCGAGAGTTGAGGGAACTTCGCCTGCGAAATCGTCAATCATCTTTCGGCACATGCCGACAATGTCTTTTGCCTTTGCTCTGAAAAAGCCGCATGAATGAATAATATTTTCAATGTCGCCGATGTCTGCGGCGGCAAAGTCCTCGACCGTTTTGTATTTTTCAAACAGTTCGGGAGTTACGAGATTGACCCTTGCATCCGTGCATTGCGCCGAAAGTCTGGTGGCAATGAGCAGTTGCAGGGGATTTTCCGCATTCAGAGAACAAAGCCCCTCGGGATATTTTTTCTTGAGCGCATTAACGGCGAGAATTGCAATATCTTTTTCTTTCAAACGAACCACCCCGTCAAATAATATCAACGGTTATCATTATATATTATATCGGCTCGGATTTGAAGTCTTATTTTTAAATTTAATATGAATTTTAGTCAATTTGACATAAAAACAGTTGATTTTATCCGTGTTTTGTGATAGCATATCTATACATGAATGAAAATAGGGGGATTCCTTTATGAAAAAGAAACTGACGGCAAGGCTCTGCTTTTTTATGTGTCTTGTCCTGATCATTTCTTCCTTCGCTGCATGCAGCGTTAAGGAAAAAGAAGGAGACACAACTTCAACCACTCTTGCCTCCGCCGATTCGTGGAGCCCCGGAGTTGACGATGTTTATCAGAATGTTCCCATCAGCAAGGCAGAGCTTGTTGACCTTGTTGAGAAGGTTCTCGGCGATGAAGTCAAGGATTTCAACGGAGATCTCAGCACCTTAACTCCCGAGCAGATTGAAAAGGTTGAGGATTACGCCAAGGATAACGGACTTATCGTCGGAAAAGACGATAACGGAAACACCGTCATCAAAAAAGACGAGGTTCCCGTAACCAAGATTCCTCAGAATGAAATTGATGAAATCTACAGCAAGGCTTCGGTCAAAGACCCGAGCAACCTTACTCCCGAGGAAATAACGGAGATTTCAAAGGTTGCTGATGAAAACGGTCTTGTCGTTCAGACCAAGCCCTCGGGCGGCGGAATCAACATTGGCAGACCCGTTTCAACAACCAAGGCTCCCGCAACGACTGCCAAAGTTGTTACCAATCCGACAACAACAAAGAAAGACAATAACCCCGAAATAATAACGAAGCCTCCCAAGGCAACAACCGGCGTTTATGTTCCGCCCACGGCGGGCAATGTTGCTTCGAGGGGAACAACAGCCGTTCCGATTGCAACAATCTCTTCGGATTGGTGTGAAACATATTCAATGGGTTCATCAGGCAGCAACAATGTGTTTGCGGCTAATGATGCCACAAAAGACGGAGGCACTGTTGCGGTAGGATTTACAATGGGTGCTGAAGAATCTGCAGATCCCATTGCGCTTATCGCCAAGTATTCCGAAAAGGGCAAGGTTCTTTGGAAAGCAACAATTTCCGGTAACGAAACAACTGCTTTTGAAGATGTTGCCGTTCTCTCGGACGGAAGCATTGTCGCAGTCGGCTACACCATGGCAAACAATATTGTTAACGACAGCGAGTATGTATGCAAGGACACCGTTGAAGGCGTTATTGCAAAATATTCAAAAGACGGCAAACAGCTTTGGATTAAGATTTTCGGCGGCAGCGGCGACGATATGATTTATTCCATTGACGCAACCAATGACGGCGGCTTTGTGGTCGGCGGAAAGACTGACTCAACAGACGGTCATTTTTCGGGTCTCAGCTCAGGAAAATATAAAGCTTTCATTTATAAATGCGACGCTAATGCGGGCATTCAGTGGCGTGATTCGCTTTCAGGCTCAAAGCATTGCACAGTTGAGGCAATTTCCGTAGGTTCAACGGGCGAAATATTCTCCACCATTTCTTCAAACTGCAATGACGGCGATTTTGCAGGCATGAAGCAAGCGGAGGAGGAGCTTAAAGGCAAGTTTACCGTTGTTACAAAGCACACCGCTTCCGGTAAGCGTGCATGGGTAACGCCCATTTATGATGTCGGTCATGTTGACCTGCCTGCAATTGTTGCTTCCGATAACGGCGGTTGCGTTGTTGCGGGTAAATACACTTCAAATTCCGACGGCAACAAATATTGCTTCAAGGGAATTTATAACGGCGGCATGACAGGCACGACAGACGGCATGATTGTTGCTCTCAAGGGTGACGGCACATTCTATTGGAAGCTGCCCTTAATAGGCTTTGAAAACGATTTCCTTACGGGCATTGCGAAGATTCCCGGCGGATATGCCGTTTCGGGCTATACTGCATCAAGCAACAGAGACTTTGCAATTACCAACAGGGGCGATTACGATTCGTTCGTTTATACAGTAACATCGGTCGGAAAGGCTAAGAATATTTCTTCATTCGGCGGCTCAGACACCGATAACGCCCGTGCAATCTGCTCAAACGGAAGCTCGGTCTTTGTCTGCGGTTCAACTAATTCTTCAGACGGTTTCTTCAAAGAAAAATCTCCTTCGGGCACTTCCGAGGGTTCGGTATGCTTCAACTTTAAATACAATATCGCATAACAGCACAATAACGAAAGCGGCTTGCATCTGACCGATGCAGGCCGTTTTTAATGCCTTGAACGAAATTAAGGCTTATAATACGATAACGGCTTGAACTTATACCCGTTTTGCACGGCATAATCAATGATATCTCCGAGAGCCTCTGCGTTATCGGGCGAGACGGAGTGGAGCAGAATGACCGCTCCGGGGTGGAGACGGGCTGTGACGGTTTCAAAGGCATATTCTCCGCCCTTTGTTTTTTTGACATCCCAGTCCGCATAGGAGCAGGACCAGAAAACGCTCGTGTAGCCCATTGAATCGACAAGCTCAAGTGAATTTTCAGAATAAGAACCCTCGGGGAAGCGGAAAAAGCTTGTTGCATAGCCGAAATTGCTTCTCAGATAATTGTCACATTCCAGAATTTCGTCTGCCATTCTCTGCCTTGATATCTTTGAAAAATCGGGGTGCTTTGAGGAATGGTTGCCGACCGTGTGACCCTCATTGATCATTCTTGCAATAAGCTCGGGCGACGATTTGATGTGGTCGAGCGTGCAGAAAAAGGCGGCAGGAACTTGCTTTTCTTTTAAAGTGTCAAGAATTTTTGAAGTGCAGCCGTTTTCCCAGCCGCAGTCAAAGGTCAGGTACAGCACCTTTTCGGCGGATTTTGTGTCATAGCAGAAAGCTTTATATCCGAGCCGATCAAGATTGTTCTGAACTCCTACGGCAATTTCGTGGGGCTTTCCGTCTTTTGCAACGCCGAAGCTGTGTTCGATTTTTTCTGTTGAAAGCTTTCGTGAATTGTCGGGGTCATTGACCTTGAAGCTTGCGGGAGGCAGAATTTTTCTGCCGGTAAGCGGAGATGTCGGAGCGAAGGATGTTGCCGACATGACGGCGGAAACCGTTTCTCGCCTGTCCTCAACGGTCACGGGAGCGTTTGCCTCGTCCTCCTCAAGGGTTTTTCCTCCCGTGCAGGAGCAGAGAAAAAGAATCGGTAAAAAGGAAATAATTAATATTATTTTTTTCAAATTTAACACCTTGCTTTATATTTTTATTTCGTGTATAGTATAACCTGAGTGAGTTGTTTCATCGGGGAAATAAAAAATTTCAAAAATTTTTTAAAACGGATGCAACAAAAATGAAAATCAGAAACACTTATATAGTGTGAGTGGTAAGGAGGGGCGACCTTGAGCGATCATATTACCGAGCTCGTTGCTCTTGCAAAGGGAGGAAGTGCCGAAGCATTCGGCGAGCTTTACGAGCTATACTATAAGGATATGTATTGCTACGCCTGCTGCGTTACCGGCAGCGATATTCTTGCGCAGGATGCCGTTTCGGATGCGGTGCTGTCCGCATTCAAACAAATCGGTTCTCTGAAGAACCCCAAGGCATTTAAAGGATGGATTTTCACCATCCTCTGTGCGGCGTGCAAAAGGTACTACACGGAAAACGAAAAAAAGAAATCGATGGTTTATCTCGATGATGAAGAAGGCGGGTTTGAAGAACCTGCGTCTTATGACAGTCTGGAGCTTTCGGTTGAGCTTCGGCGAGCGTTGGACAGCCTTTCCCGTGAGGAGAGGGAAATCGTTCTGCTCAGCGTTCTTCACGGCTATAAGAGCCACGAGATAGCCGAAATGCTTGAAATCTCGCCGTCAACGGTTCGTTCAAAGCTGAAAAGGTCACTTGCAAAGCTTCAGAATCAGCTCGGCGGCAATACATAAACAGGAAAGGAGGGCGGAAAGATGAAAGACAGCGAAAAGCAAACCTTGGAATTACTTAAAAATGAACTTCAAAAAAGCACTCAATCAGCTAAAATACCTCTTAAATTGCAGAAAGAAAGCATTGTTGCAATGCTTAATGAAGAAAAGAAAGAAAAGGATTTTTCCGATAAAACGGGGACTCAGAATAAATCAATTTCGGTTATTCGCAGAATGACGGTTGCGGCGGCAATGCTTGTGCTTGTTGTCGGCTGCACACTGTTCATGCGTGCAAACAGCGTCAGAGTAATAAAAGCGGACACCTTCAACGAGGGAAATTCAAGCGTTTCTCCCGTAAAGAGTGTTAACAGCTATGAAGAAATAGAGAACGCCGTCAGAAGCATTTTCAACAAAGAGACTGCTTCACAGGCAGCAAATCAAGGTTCGGAAAACGAAAATACAACCCGAAGCCAAACTCAGTCCGGGGTTATTGACCGACTTCGTGAGGAATACAACAAATATTTAGGCGATTCAAGCCGTAACACAACCGAGGTTTATGTCAACGCTCAGAATACTGTGCCAGAGGCTTATGTAGCTTCGTCAAATGCGGTTGCGGCGATTGACAACCGCCATGCGGATATCGTCAAGACCGACGGAGACTATATTTACATCGTAACCACGGGCAGAAACGCCGAAACCGGCAAAACGGTTGAGCAGGTTAAAATCATCAAGGCTGTTCCGGCAGACGAGATGAAAACGGTATCAACCGTTGACCTTTCTGACAGGGAAAACGGCGCTCAGGTCAGCGAATGCCTTGAAATCCATGTTAAAGACAATATTCTCGTTGCCCTTATGAGCCGATACAGCTATGCGGCAAACGGTTCGGCGGCAGGGGATTCAACGGTTGCGCTTTTCTATGATATCTCCGACCCGAATTCACCCGTTAAGCTTCGTGAGCATGTTCAGGAAGGCAGTTATGTTTCATCGAGCCTGCACGGAAGCGGACTTTGCATCTCAACTGCAAAAACGATAAATTCAGATTCATCGGGAAGCGAGCTTATCCCCGCATTCAGCGTCAACGGCTCTGAGGTTAGGCTCAGCACCGACGAGATTATATATACCGTCAACGACCCGACGGCGACCTATCTTTTCATTACCGTTACGGATATTTCCGATTTCGGAGCAAAGGTCGGAAGATTCGCAATCCTCGGCGGCGGAACGGATATCAGCTATTCCGCAGATTCGATTGCGGTAACGAGAGGCTTTGTTTCGGTTGACGCCGATGAAAGCGGCGCCCGAGAGAGCAAGACGGAGATTTACCGTTTCTCCATCAACAATTCAACGGTTTCGTTCGTCGGTTCCTACACCGTTCAGGGCGCACTCTGCGGTGGAATATCGTTTGACGGAAGCAACGGTTATCTCAGAGCGGCAACCTCCGTTAAGGGAGCAACCAATATTTATGTTCTCAACGAAAAAATGGAGTTTGTCAGCGGACTTAAAGGCATTTTCCCGGGTGAGACCGTTAAGAACATCAAGTTTATCGGCAGTAAGGGATATATTGTATCGGGCAAGAGCAGTGAAAAGACAATGATAATTGACTTTTCCGACTATTCAAAGCCCAAGGTTGCAGGAACCATTGAAACAAACGGCTTCACGGGCGAGTTCTATGAGGTTTCGGATTCAATGCTTCTGACCGTTTCGGGTTATAAGAATAATGACAGCGGAAACAATTCCGTCAGGCTCACCTTGTTTGATGTCAGCAATCCCGACAGCCCGAAAGCGGTTTCATCGTGCGAATACAATGACGGAGAGTATCTCCTGCCCTTGGAGGGCGACGGCAGATGCGTGATTTTCTCGGCGGACGGTAAGCTTTTCGGCTTCCCCGTTGTTAAAATCCACAGGAATGAGGACGGACCTGAGCTTCAGACCTCGGCGTATGTTCTTTATAAGATTACCGAAAACGGAATAGAAAAAGCAGGCGAATACAATCATTTTGATAACGAACCCTATGTCGGCGACGCCGCCGTCAGAGGAGCCTGCATCGGCGGAACGCTCTATACTGTTTCGGGCGAAAAGGTTGTTGCCTTTTCAATCGGTGATTCATCGGTAATCTCATCTGTTGAGCTTTAATCAGTTAAAAATTCCGCAGAAGGCGATAGCCTTACCTTAAAAAATTCGGATGGATTGGGGTTTCGGAGCTTTTGCTCCGACAAAGCGGAGTTTTATATAGCCTGCGTTCTTTGGGGAAAGAACGCAGGCAGGGGAAAAAAGATGGTGGTGCAGCGGCGGAGCGCACAGGCACAGTGCGCTCCGCCAAGCAACATTTTGTCGTTAAAGATCGTCGGCATCCTGAACAGGGCGGATTCCGTCATAGGGAGTGCCGGTGTAGCTGCCGAGAACATCGGTGTGAATTTCTTCATCGTTCACTTCATAGCCGTGCGGCTCGTCTTTTCCGTCAAAATGCCACTGAGATTTGGGCTTTTTGCTCTTTTGAAATCTGAAGGGCATGTCAGAAGCTCCTTTCGTTAATCGGAAGCCGCAGAACGGTTTCCGTAACAATATTTTTACACGCAGTTTCTCTTAAATTCCGATAAACCGGATAATATTAAGCATTTTTTTGCATTCGATTGCGAATTGGGAAATTTATTCTCTTGACAAAGAGAGAATGAAAGTGTAAAATAAGCATGTATGGCAAAGTGACCCTACGGTCTAAATTTATTTAAAGGATGGTAATTAAAATGAAAAAGACAGTTTCTTTGCTTCTTGCCGTAATCTTTGCGGCAATCGCAGTATGCACATTTGCAGTATCGGCTTTTGCAGCTCCGGAAGATACAACGGCACCCGGCATTAACGCAGACGATTGGGGCGCAACAACCACTACTGCTGCTCCTTCAACAACCGCTGCTCCCTCAACGACAGCAGCCGCAGCAGAGTCAACAACCGCAGCAGCAGAGTCAACAACCGCAGCAGCCGCTGAATCAACAACAGAAGCTGCTCCTTCAACCTCCGGCACAACTCTTGCTGACGATACACCCATTGACGGCGGAAGCACAACCGCTATTGACGACGGCACAACAAAGGCTCCCGCAACAACCAAGAAGCCCGCAGTTGTTGACACCGTAATCCCCTCAACCGGCAGCAGCGTTCTTGTTCCCGCAGTTGCTCTCCTTGCTCTTGCAGCAGGCACGGTTGCAGTTATAAAGACAAAGAAGGATAACTGATAACTTAACTTAAAAGGATTCCGATGCCCTCGGGTTCGGATTAAATAAGAAAACAAAACAGATTACAGGCTTTTCCGAAAGGATTGACCCGTAATCTGTTTTTTTGTCAGCTTTAATAATAATTAAAGACCTCGTTCGTAATAATATTCCGTGCCGTCGGGGGTCTCAAGCGTTTTAACGCCGACTCCGTATATTTTTCTCAGAATATCCGAGGCAAGTATCTCGTCGGGCGTTCCCGTCTGTGAAATAATGCCGTTTTCCATAACGGCAATTCGGTCGGAGATTTTAAGGGCAAGCAGAATATCGTGCAGAACGAGTAAAACGGTTTTTCCGCTCACGGCAAGCTGTCTGACGGAGTCGGCAAGCTTTAACTGCTGACCGATATCAAGATAGGTTGTCGGCTCGTCCATGAGAATGATATCTGCCTGCTGGCAGAGCGCCATTGCGATATAAACCTTTTGGCGCATGCCGCCCGAAAGCTCGCTCATGAGTCTGTCCGAGAGATGTGATATTCCCATTTTTTCCATTGCGTTTTGCGCAGCTTCATAGTCGGCTTTGCCGTATCTTCTCGGATAGGAGAGATAGGGGAATCTGCCGTGAAGCACCATTCTGCCGACGGTAATGTCGGGAATATTTTTCCCCTGAGCAACATAGGCAATCTTTTTTGCCGATTCAGAGGGGGAGAGATTTTGGATTGAAACGCCGTCAGCGATTATTTCGCCGCCCGTTACGGGGAGCATTCCGAGAACGGTTTTCAGAAGCGTGCTTTTGCCGCATCCGTTTGCACCGACAAGCGTTGTAATTTTTCCGCTCGGGCATTCAAGGCTTGCGCCGTGAAGAATTTCTTCTTTGCCGTAGCCTGCGTGAAGATTAACTGTTTCAAGCATGGCGTTTGCCTCCTTTCGTGCGAACTAAAAGCGCAACAAAAACAGGGCCGCCTATAACCGCCATGAGGATTCCGACGGGAAGCTCATACGGGGCAAAAACAAGGCGGGATGCAAGGTCGCAAAGGCAGACAAAGCCTGCACCCATAACGGTGCAAAGCGGCAGAAGCCTGCGACTTTCGTTTCCCGCAAGCTTTCTGACAAAGTGCGGAACGATAAGCCCGATAAAGCCGAGCAGACCCGCAAAGCTGACCGCCGCCCCTGCAAGCAGAGCGGAGATAACGAGAAACAGAATTCTGTATTTTCTGACCGACAGCCCGATGCTCCGAGCCGTCTCATCGCCGAGAGAAACGGCGTCAAGCTCGTTGGAAAGAGTAAAAATCAGGAGCAGAGCGGCGGCTATCATTATTGCGGAGGGAATCAGCCTCGTAAAAGAAACCGCCGAAAAGCCGCCGACCCGAAATTCGGTTGTCAGCATGGCGGCTTCGGGATTCAGAACCGTTATTGCTTCGCTTGCCGCTCCGAGGATACTGTTCAGCGCAACACCGCCGAGAATAACGGTGGTTTTTGATGCGGATATTCTGCTTGAAAACAGGGATATTATCAAAACCGCAAAAAGGCTACCCGCAAAGGCGCAAACCGAAACGCCAATGCCCGAAAGCACTCCGCAGGCACAGCAGACGGTAACGCCAAGCCCTGCGCCCGAGTTAACTCCGATAATGCTCGGCGAAGCAAGCTTGTTTGCCAGTACATTCTGCAAAACTGCGCCCGATACCGAAAGCCCCGCCCCTGCAAAAAGGCAGGCAACGGTTCTCGGAAGCCTTGAATAGAGCAGAATATTTCTGCCGACGGTATCCCCTTTGCCGAGAAAGAAGCCGAAAAGCTCCGAAGCGGAAAAGGCGATGTTGCCCAAAGCAAGGCTGAGAGCGGAAATCAGAACGCAAAACAGCAGACTGCCTGCCAAAAGAATAAAATAGCTTCTTTTATTCCTCATAAAGAATTTTCTCCAGCTTTTCGTATGCCTCGGCGAATCTTGCGTTCGGCTTCATGTTGTAAAGTTCTTTTTCCATATAATAAACCTTGCCGTTTTTAACTGCGTCAAGCTCATTCCAAAGCGGATTTTCGCTGAACAGCTTTTCAACATTTTTCTTTGTTCCGTCAACATTGTCGCCCATCTGCACGAAAAAGATTTTTTCGGGATTCTGCTGAATTATGCTCTCAATGCTGAGATTTTCAAGCAGGGAGCTGTCGCTGTCGGCAATATTGATGCATCCGAAGTCTTTGAGCATGCCGCCGAGCATAGTTCCCGATGTGTTTTTAGCCTTGATGGTTGAAGCCGAAACCTTCATCACGAGAACCTTTTGGGCGGGCTGTGCCTTGCTTCTTTCAAGAATTGCGTCAATCTCAGCCTTCTGAGCCGTGCCGTATTTTTCATAAAGCTCGGGCTTGCCCGTGATGTCGGTGCAGATTTTCAGCATATGAAGAAAGCCTTCAAAATCCGAAACATCGAAATACGCAACCGTGATTCCTGCATTTTCAAGGGTTTCACGCATTTCAAGATGCCCCGAAAGCTTCGAGCTTGCAAGCACCAAATCGGGATTTGCCGCCAACAGCTCATCCTTTGAGGGCGAATGGGATTTGCCGAGGTTCACGGCGTCCTCGGGCATGGAGAGGTTAAGATCCTCCCATGCGTCGTCGGCAGAGGCGCAGACCGTTCCGCCCGCAAGCATCCAGATATCCGCATAGCTGCCAAGCAAAGTTGCAACTCTTTCGTGAGAATTGACCGTGACGGTTCTGCCCGAATCATCGGTGAAAGAATAACCGCTTTCGCCGCTCTGAACCTCTTTTTCCCCGCATGAGCACAGGCAGAGCAGAACGGAAACGGCGATTAATAAAATTGAAATTGCTCTTTTCATAAATATCCTTTCAAAAAACGGGTCATCGTTTTGAACGAGACCCGTTATATTATTTGTCAGCAGGTTGCGCCGCCCTTGACTTTCTTTTCAAGAACCGCCGATTTGTCGATATCGGAATTGAGCAGCTTATCTTCAACATATTCAAATCCGAGGCGGTTGACCGTGTCGGCGAAGCGTTCGCCCGTGATACCCTCGTCACGGAAGAACAGGATAGCCTTTTCAACCGTATCGAGAACCTCTGCCTCGCTCGTGAACAGCTTTGAAAGCGGCTTGCCGTTGGCAATCTTCTTGCCCCATCTGCCGCCGATATAAATTCTGTAGCCGTTTGTGTATTCCTCGGTAACGCCGAACGGGCATTTGGATTTACAGCGTCCGCAGCCGTTGCAGGCGTCGGAGTCAACCTTCAGCATTCCGTTCTCAAGAGTTGCAACCTTAATCGGGCAGGCGGTTTCAACCTGACATTTCTTGCACCCTCTGCACTTTGAAAAATCAAACATCGGAACTCTCTGACCGATAATGCCAAGGTCGTTAAGGTCGGGTTTAACGCAGTTATTCGGGCAGCCTCCGACGGCTATTTTGAATTTGTGAGGCAGGATAACATCGTGATATCCCTTATAGAAACGCTCGTGTATTTTTTCGCTCAGACCGAAGGTATCGATAAGACCGTATTGGCAGGTTGTGCCCTTGCAGGAAACAACGGGGCGAACCTTTGAGCCCGTTCCGCCTGTTTCAAGACCGTGCTCGGCAAGAAAAGCAATCAGAGGGTCGATGTTTTCATAGCGAACTCCCTGAATTTCGATTGTCAGACGGGTTGTCATGGCAACCTCGCCGCTGCCGTAAAGCTCGGCGGCTTCGGTTATCGCCTTGTTTTCTTCGGCTGTTATCTTGCCGTTGCGGGTGATGATGCGAACATTGAACACATCGCCGAAGCGTTTATCCTGAAGGCATCCGAGACCCTTGACACGCTTGATTTCCTCTGCGGAGAGCTTTCCGCCGTTCGGAACGGAACGCTTGATAACATTAAAGGTTGCTCCGCCCTCAAGCACTCTGGTGTTTGTGAAGCCGAGAGCCTTCAGCTTGTTCTGAGTGAGATATCCTCTCTTGCCTCTGGCGCAGACAAGCAGAAGGTTTTCGTCCTTTGAGTATTTTGCCGAAGCCTCTGCGGCTTTGGTCAGGTCAAACCACTCAGCGCCGGGCAGGGTCGGAGCGGGGTGAGCGTCGATGAGCTTGTAGCTCTTTGCCGCACCGTCAGCGTATTCGGCGGGAGTGAAAGTATCAAATCTGCCGCTTATTTTGTTGAGAAGAATTGAGCATGCGGCGGCAAACGGATGAATTGCGGTTGAGAACGGCGGCGCATAGGCGAAATCCATTGTCACAAAATCGTCAGCCTTACAGCCCATTGAAATGCCGACAACGGCGATATCCGCCATTTTATCAACTGCACCCTTGCCGAGAACCTGCATTCCGAGCAGTCTGTGGCTGCTGCGTTCGGCAATCAATTTTGTAATAAAGAATGAAGAATCGGGATAATAATGCGCCTTGTCATCGCTCACGCAGAGAACCGATACGGCGTCAAAGCCCTCTGCCTTTGCTTTTTCTTCGGTCAGACCCGTTCTTGCGGCGCTGAGCTCGTCGGAGATTTTAACAACGCCCGTGCCGAGACAGCCCTTGTATTCGGTTTGCTCTCCGCCGAGAGTCAGAGCAAGCGCTCTGCCCGTGATGTTGGCGGTTGAACCCATAGCCGACCATTGACTGCCGCCCGTGATGCGGTTTTTGACAAGCGCACAGTCGCCGACAGCGTAGATATCGGGCAGATTTGTTGCCTGAAATTCATCGGTAACAATACAGCCCTTTTCCATATTCAAGCCTGAGTTTTCAAGGAATTTCGTTGCGGGGCGGATTCCGACGGAAAGAATAACAAGGTCGGCGGGAATAAATCCCGAGGCGGTCTGAACGCCTTGAACGGAATCTGTTCCGCTGATTGACTCAAGAGCGGTTTTGGTCAGCACACGAACGCCCTTTGCCTGCAAATGACGGCGGATATAATCTGCGGTGTCGCTGTCAAAGAGACCGGGCAGAAGCTGAGACGCCATGTCGATAACCGTAACGGAAATGCCCTTTGCTTTAAGATTTTCGGCAACCTCAAGGCCGATAAAGCCGCCGCCGACCACAACGGCCTTTTTGCAGTTGTTTTCTTCGGCGTAGCTTCTTATATCAATAGCGTCCTCGGGTGTGCGAACGCAGAAAACGCCCGGAAGCTCCGTTCCCTTAACAGGGGGGATAACGGGCTGAGCGCCCACGGCGATAACGAGCCTGTCATAGCCGACGGTTTCGCCGTTGACGGTGACTGTTTTGCTTTCGGGGTCAACTGCCGTAACCTCGCTCTTTGTGTGAACGGTTGTTCCCGTCAGACCCATGAATTTTTCGGGGCTGTTGACTATAAGCTCCTCCCTCGATTCGATAGAGCCGCCAATATAATACGGAAGCCCGCAGCCTGCATAAGAAATATCGGCGGATTTTGTGTAAATAACAATTTCAGCGTTCGGATTTTCACGCTTCAGCTTTGCCGCCGTTTTCGTTCCTGCCGCAACTCCGCCTATGATAATTACCTTCATAGTATTGCCTCCAAAACAGATAAATAACGGAAAAATTATATCATATACGGTCGAAAAAATCAAATGAACATTTTGGCTTAAAAAGCCCCCGAATACCGCTGATGCGATAAACGGGGGAGAAATCATTTGTTAATTTCGATTTTGCCGTAAAGAGATGAACCGACAGAATCCGAGCGGGGAGCTCTTGCGGGAGCCTGAGTCTCGGAAGAAGAACCGGTGTCTCTTCTGTCTCTGTTGCCTTTGTAGCCGCCCTTGTTATAGCCTCTGTTGTTATAACCGCCCTTGTTGTAGCCGCCTCTGCCCTTATTGTATCCGCCTCTGCCGTAGCCGTTGGTGGGCTTAACGCCTTCTTCAAGAGTGATAACAACTTTTCTGTCGCTGTCTGCGCCGACGGAGTGCGAGGTTACGCCCTCAATCTCCTGAATCGTTGTGTGAATAATGCGGCGCTCATAGGGATTCATCGGCTCAAGAACAACATTTCTGCCGTATTTTCTGACCTTTGCCGCATTCTTGCGGGCAAGGGCTCTGAGAGTATTCTCTCTCTTTTCTCTGTAGTTGCCGACATTGATTGAAACTCTTCTGTGATCCTCTGCGCCCTTGTTGACAACAAGGCGGGTCAGATACTGAATGGCGTCAAGAGTCTCGCCCCTTCTGCCGATAACCGAGCCGTAGTCGTCTCCGCAGCTGATTTCGATGCGGACATCTTCTTCGTCTGCTTCAACGGAAATCTCAGCGTTTTCAACGCCGAGGCTTTTGAGAATGGTCTGAAGATAATCCTTAGCCTTTGCAAAGGGATCGTCCTCAACCTCATAATAAGCTCTCATTTTTGCGGAAGAACCGCCGAAAAGGCCGAGAACCTTTGCCTTGGGTCTTTCAATAACATCATATTTTACATCTGCATCCTCGGGAGCTCCGAGAGCTTTGAGGGCAGCTTCTTTTGCTTCGTCAAGGGTTGCGCCGGTGCCGAATGCTTCTTTAATCAAAATAATTCACCGCCTGTAAATAAAGTAAAAATAAAATCAGTTGTTTGCTTCCTTATTCTTTGCAACAAGTTTAAGGCTGTTCTCTTTTGAACGGCGTTCAACGGTTTCGTCAATCATATCTCTGGCAATCATCTTTTTGGGATTGCAGAAATGGCCGACAACAATGGTTGAAAGGAAGCCGAAAATGCTTGAGGCAATCCAATAAATACCGATACCGGCAGGATAGTTGACAACAAAGTAAAGTGATAACAGGGGCATACCGAACATCATGCAGCCCATTGCGGGGTTGTTAGCCATGCTCGGATTAGACTTTTTCTGCTTAATCTGAGAATATACCGATGTTGCCATTGAAGAAAGGAAAGAGAGAACGGGGATTGCCCAGATGACATGAAGTCCGTGGCCTTTGGGGATATCGCCGAGCGAAAAGAGGCCGAAGAAGTCGAAATTAACGCTCTTGATTGCAGCGTAGGTTGCCTCGCTGACGCCGGCAATGCCCTGAAGCTTGTCAATGTTCTGCATAACCAGCAGTTCGCCGAGAAAGCTTGAATTGCCGAAAGTGGAAGTGTTGAGTTTTTTAACCGCCTCGGTGAGAAGAGTTATCTCCGCATCGGGAATTCTGAGAAAGTGGCTCAGGGGATAATAGATTGCACCGATAAGTCCGAAAAGCAGAACGAACTGAAAGAGCATGGGAACGCAGCCTGCGTTCATGGGGTTGTAGCCCTCACGCTGATAGAGAGCGCTCGTCTCCTCCTGAATTTTCTGCTGATTGCCTGCATATTTTTCCTGAATTTTGCGCAGCTTCGGCTGAATCCGCTGAGTTTTAACCATTCCTTTTTGCTGGCTGATTGTTGAAGGAGTCATAAGAAGCCTTGCAAACAGGGTCAGCAGAATGATTGAAACAGCGTAATTCTGAAAGCCCACGGTGTCGTAGATCAGTCTTAATATAAAGCCGAAAGGTGTGCCGAGAATTTCATAAAGAAAGGTCATTTTTTATCCTCCGGGTGAGAATGTTTCTTTGGCGGAACCGGATCGTAACCGCCGGGGAACAGAACATTGCACCTCAATAGTCTGAAAATAGTGAGCAGGGTTCCTCGGAAAGCCCCGTGAACCTGAATCGCCTCAACGGCGTAGTGAGAGCAGGTCGGATAATACCTGCACATGGGCGGAAAAAGCGGGGAGATATGCTTCTGATAAAAGCGAATTGCAGCAAGAAGAAACTTTTTCATTATGAACCGTCTCCCGCTCCGCAACGAATAACTCCCAATTCCGTCAGGTGCTGCCGCATGACGGGAATGAGATCAGAGCTTTTAAGCTTTTTGGTCTTGAATCTTGCAACGAATACGATATCGCAGTTGCCGCTGCACATCGGATAAACCGAGGAGAATGCCGCCTTGATAATGCGGCGGCATCTGTTTCTCTCAACTGCACTGCCGAGCTTTTTTGCGGCAGTAACGCCGAAACGGCAGCCGAATCCCCTGTTTTTGGCAACATAGGTGACAAGCTCGGGAGAAACTCTGGATTTCCCCCTGCCGTAGGCGTGATGAAATTCTGCGTTTTGCTTTAAAGTGGTTGCAGAAGACATTTTGCATCAATCCTTCTTCGGATTAGTAGGAAAGCTGCTTTCTGCCCTTTGCTCTGCGGCGGGCAAGAACCTTGCGGCCGTTTCTGTCAGCCATTCTTTTGCGGAAGCCGTGTTCCATCTTGCGATGACGCTTTTTGGGCTGATAAGTTCTTTTCATTTTTCTAACCTCCGTTTCAATAATTATATCTTCAGACCGGTTAAAGGTCTGAAACAATCGGAATTAACCTTGCAGAAGAAAAATACACGGTTAAAACTGATTATTAAGCATGGCAAAGCGAGGGTATAGCACCCCTCAGAGTACCTATTATATAACAGCTTGACCGCCGATGTCAATATTTTTTTAAATTAAGTTACTTTTCTTTTTTTCGGTGCTTGAAAAGAACGGATTAGTGTGATATACTGTAAAATGTATATTTATCGCTAAAAAAGTATTGATTGGGAGGAAAAGAGCATATGGAATCCCTGAAAGAGATGTGGTCGCTTGTCTGCGAACGGCTCAACGCCTCGTGCGGTGAAGTTATTCACGATATATGGTTCAAACCCCTTGAAATATTGAGCTTTGACGGAACAAGGGCAGAAATTGCCGCAAGCGAATTCAAGAAAAAAATAATTGAACAGAAATTTTACGGAGATCTGAAAGCGGCTTTTAAGGATGTTATGGGCTTTGATGTTGAGGTTGTTCTCGTTGACCCCAACTCCGTTGAAAAAAAGGCAACTCAGAGCGACAAAACGCCCTCAACCTCGCTGAGCATTGAGAAAAACACCTTTGATACCTTCGTTGTCGGCTCGTCAAACCGATTTGCCCACGCCGCCGCTCAGGCGGTTGCGGAGAATCCCGGCGCAGCCTCAACCTACAACCCGCTGTTTATCTACGGCAATTCGGGTCTTGGCAAAACTCATCTGCTCTGCGCCATCAGCAACGCAATCAAGGCAAGAAATCCCTCAGCCGATATAATTTTCACAAGAGGCGAGGATTTTGTCAACCTTATCGTTAAAGGCATAAAAGAAAAAACGATGAACGAAATCCATGAGAAATACCGCAAATGCGATGTTCTTCTCGTTGACGATATTCAGTTCATCGCAGGCAAGGAATCCACTCAGGAGGAATTTTTCCATACCTTCAATGCGCTCACTCAGGAGGGCAAACAGATAGTCCTGACCTCCGACAGAACGCCAAGGGATATTGAAATTCTTGATGAAAGGCTGAGAAACCGCTTCGAGTGGGGACTTATCGCCGACATTCAGCCGCCCGATATTGAAACAAGAATGGCGATTATTCAGCGCAAGGCGGACACGCTCGGTCTGGAGCTTCCTCCCGATGTTGTTCAGTTCATTGCGGAAAAAATCAAGGCGAATATCCGTCAGCTTGAGGGAGCGGTCAAGAAAATCAACGCCCATGTCAACATCGACGGAGCAACCGTCAACATTGCAATGGCGCAGAATGCGATAAGGGATCTCATGGCGGACAGCAGACCCGTTTCGGCAATCGTCAACAGCATAATCGCTGAGACTGCGAGAACCTTCGGCGTTCCTCAGGGAGATATTATTTCAAAGAAAAAAGACGCAAAAACCGCAAAGGCGAGGCAGATTGCCATTTACATAGTCCGTGAAATGACGGATCTGACTCAGAAGGAAATAAGCGAGTATTTCGGCGGCAGAGACAGAACGACGATTCTTTATTCATGCGACGAAATTGCGAAAAAATCCGAAAAAGATTCCGCACTTAAAAAGACGATTGACAAAATCATCAAGAATGTGCAGGAGCAGTAATTATATATAGCATTATACATTTTAATATACAGAACGCAGAGGTAGACGAATGGGACTTTTCAAAAGAATAAACAAGGGTCTTAAAAAGACAAGAGACAGCATGACCGGTGCCATCAACGCCGCTCTCCACGGAAAAAACGAAATAGACGATGAGTTTTACGAGGATCTTGAAGAAATCCTCGTCATGGCGGATGTCGGCGTAACGACAGCCGAGGAAATTGTTGAAAAGCTCAGAGACGCCGTGTTCAAAAAGGGCTTGCGAAAGGCAAAGGATGTTAAAGAAGAAATCAAAAGCATCGTTGCAGACCTGCTCAGCGGCGGCGAGGAGCTGGATATGATAACCGTTCCGTCGGTTATTCTCGTTATCGGAGTCAACGGAGTCGGCAAAACAACTTCAATCGGAAAAATGGCGGCGATGTTCAAGGCGGAGGGCAAAAAGGTGATCCTCGGAGCCGCAGACACCTTCCGAGCGGCGGCGATTGACCAGCTTGAAATCTGGGCAGACCGTGCAGGCGTTGACATCGTCAAGCACAAGGAGGGCGCAGACCCGGCGGCAGTTGTTTTCGATACCATTGCCGCAGGCAAAGCGAGAAACGCCGATATTATTATCTGCGACACCGCAGGCAGGCTTCACAACAAGAAAAATCTCATGGAGGAGCTTGCGAAGATTTACAGAGTTATTGATCGCCAGCTTCCCTATGCAGACCGTGAAATTCTGCTTGTTCTCGACGCAACAACGGGTCAGAATGCGGTTAATCAGGCAAAGGAATTCAAGGATGTTGCCGAAATTACGGGAATTATCCTCACGAAGCTTGACGGCACCGCAAAGGGCGGCGTTGTGCTTGCAATCAAGAACGACCTGAAGGTTCCCGTTAAATTCATCGGCGTCGGTGAGGGAATCGACGATTTAAGACCGTTCAATCCCAAAGCTTTTGCCGAGGGACTGTTTGAAGAAGACCAAGACGAGGAATAATATAATTATGGATTATATAATAGCAACTCACAACATGAAAAAAAGAGATGAGCTTCAGCGCATTCTTGCTCCGCTCGGAATCCGTGTTCTGCTTGCCGAGGAGGCAGGCGTTGAGCTGACGGATGTTGAAGAAACGGGCACGACCTTTGAAGAAAATGCGCTTCTGAAAGCGGAAAGCGGATGCAAGGAGAGCGGAATGCCCTGCATTGCCGACGATTCGGGGCTTGCGGTTGATTATCTTGACGGAGCTCCCGGAGTTTATTCGGCAAGATATGCAGGCGAGCACGGCAACGACGCCGCCAACAACGAAAAACTGCTCAAAGCCCTTGAAGGCGTTGAACCCGCAGAAAGAGGAGCGGCATTTGTCAGCGTTGCATGCTGCGTTTATCCCGACGGAAGAAAACTGATTTCACGGGGAGAGTGCAGAGGAACAATCGGATTTGAAGAAATCGGTGACGGAGGCTTCGGCTATGACCCGCTGTTTCTGCCCGAGGAATACGGCGGCAAAAAGACTATGGCTCAGCTGACCGCAGAAGAAAAGGACGCAATAAGCCACAGAGGCAAATCGGTTCGCATTCTTGCCGAAAAGATTGGAGAGGGCAGATAATGACAAGTAAAGAAAGAGCTCAGCTCAGAGCGCAGGCAAACACTCTCGAGCCACTTTTCCAGATCGGCAAGGGCGGAATGTCGGACGCTCTGATAGCTCAGACAAATGACGCTTTAAGAAAAAGGGAGCTTATTAAAATCAAGGTTCTGCTTGAGAGCGCACCCGAATCGCCCCGTGAATTTGCCGACAAGCTTGCCGAGGCAACGGGCAGCGAGGTTGTTCAGGTCATCGGCGGCAGTATCGTATTTTATAAAGAAAATCCCGACGCAGGCAAAGAGGAAAAGAAGAAAAAGCCTGCCAAGAAGGGCAAGCCTCTCTCAAAAGTTAAGGCAAAGAGGGCAATCGCCGCAAAGCGTGAGGCTGAAGAAAAAAAGAAAAAAAGAGATTTTTATGCCAAGAAAAGGAATTACGGCACAAAATAAGGCGTATTTCGCATAATTCAGACACAACATCGGCGATGCATAAAAATTTTTAAAATTTTTTGTTTATCATGCAACAAAATTTCATTATTGACACACTTATATTATGTGTGGTACAATTGCAACCCACGAAAGGTACTGAAAATGGATAAAAACAGCGGTATCAGGATAGCGGCGCAAAATAAGAAAGCATATCACGATTATTTTGTGCTTGAAAAAATTGAAGCGGGCATTGAGCTTTTCGGCACGGAGGTCAAGTCGATCCGTCAGGGCAAAATCAATCTCAAGGATTCATGGTGCTTTGTCAAGGACGGCGAGATGTTCGTCAACGGAATGCACATCAGCCCTTATGAGCAGGGCAACATCTTCAACCGTGACCCGTTGAGGACGAAAAAGCTTCTGCTCCATAAGCGTGAAATAAAGCGGCTCTATTCTCTTGTCAAGCAGGACGGTCTCGCCCTTGTTCCCCTGAGCGTATATTTCTCAAAGGGCAGGGCAAAGGTTGAGGTCGGGCTGTGCAAGGGCAAAAAGCTCTATGACAAGCGTGAGGTTGCCGCCAAAAAAGACGCTCAGCGAACCATTGAGCGCAATATGCGCCGATAATATACGGGGATGAAAGGATTTCGACGGGGAATCTGAGCCCGGATAAGCGAGTAGCGGTGCGGGACCGCTATAAAAT
>JAEDKI010000093.1 GCA_016295895.1 Clostridiaceae bacterium
ACGCAGTTTTCGAGCTTGATTGCTTCGTAAACGCCGTTGTCAAAGAGGTCGCAGACCTGTTTATACTCGTCGAGGGTGAGGGTTTCGAGCGTTTTGCCCTCTCTGATGCAAAGGGCAACAAGCTCGCCCGTTGCCTTGTAGGCGTCTCTGAACGGCAGTCCCTTTGAAACAAGATAGTCGGCGCAGTCGGTGGCGTTGATGAAGCCGCCCGCCGCCGCTTTTCTCATGTTCCCGGGCAGGGCTTTCATGGTTGAAATCATCGGAACAAGAGTCACAAGGCAGATTTTGACGGTGTCGAAAGCATCAAATATTGCGTCCTTATCCTCCTGCATATCCTTGTTATAGGCAAGCGGAAGCCCTTTCATAACCGTCAGCAGAGTCATAAGGTCGCCGAAAACTCTGCCGCTCTTGCCTCTGACAAGCTCCGCAATGTCGGGATTTTTCTTCTGCGGCATTATACTTGAGCCCGTTGAAAATGCGTCGTCAAGCTCAACAAATTTGAATTCCCATGAGCACCAGAGGATAATTTCCTCGCAGAGCCTTGAAAGATGAACCATGACGAGCGAAAGTGCGCTTGCAAGCTCGATGCAGAAATCTCTGTCCGCAACGCCGTCGAGCGTGCTTTTGGTGAATGAATCGAAGCCGAGAAGGCTTGCGGTCATGGCTCTGTCGATGGGGTAGGTTGTGCCCGCAAGAGCGCCGCTGCCGAGCGGTGAGGAATTCATGCGCTTTTGTGCATCCTCAATGCGGCTTATGTCACGGCTGAGCATTTCGGTGTAAGCGGTCAGGTGAGCCTTGAAAGTTATGGGCTGTGCCCTCTGCAAATGGGTGTAGCCGGGCATGATTGCGTCTGCATATTCATCGCCCTTTGCGGTGAGTGCGTCAACAAGCTGACCGAGCAGTTCAAGAGTTTTGTTGCATTCCTCTCTGAGATAAAGGCGGATATCAAGGGCAACCTGGTCGTTCCTGCTTCTGCCCGTATGAAGCCGCTTTCCTGCGTCTCCTATTCTTTCGGTCAGGGTCTGCTCAACGAAGGTGTGAATATCCTCGGCGTTGGGGTCGATTGCAAGAGCGCCGCTCGCTATTTCTTCCTTGATTTTTGCAAGCTCTGCGGCGATTGCGGCGCCGTCATCTGCGGAGATTATTCCCTGAGCCGCAAGCATGGTGACATGGGCGATGCTGCCCTCGATATCGCAGGCATACATTCTTGAATCGGTTGCTATTGATGAATTGAAATCGTTGGTCTTTTTGTCCGCTTCCTTTGAAAAGCGACCCGCCCAAAGCTTCATATTTTAGTCCTCCAAATAATACAGATAGATAGTCGAAAAAGAGCCGCCAAGCTGACGGCTCTTGAATTTTTATTTGTTTGCGTTTCTCTCAGCTTCAAGGATTGCCCTGACCTTGATGGGAAGGCCGAACAGATTGATAAAGCCTGCGGAATCCTTCTGGTCATATACCTCATCGGCATCAAAGGTTGCGAAATCCTCGCTGTAAAGGGTGTAGGGTGAGGTTACGCCGGCGTTGATGATGTTGCCCTTATAAAGCTTGAGCTTAACATCGCCCGTAACCGTCTGCTGAGTGCTGTCAACGAAAGCGGAGAGAGCCTCTCTGAGCGGAGTGTACCACTGACCGAAATAAACAAGCTCTGCAAAACGGTGAGCAACAAGCTCTTTATAATGCTGAGTGTCTCTGTCAAGAGTGATGGTTTCAAGAACATCGTGCGCTCTGAAAAGGATTGAGCCTGCGGGATTCTCATAAACGCCCCTTGACTTCATGCCGACAAGACGGTTTTCAACAAGGTCGCAAAGACCGATACCGTTTTTGCCGCCGACTTCGTTGAGGTATTTGATAAGCTCAACGCCGCCCATTTCCTTGCCGTTAACCGCTGTGGGAACGCCCTTTTCAAAGTGAATGGTTACATAAGTCGGTTCATCGGGAGCCATTTCGGGAGAAACGCCCATCTCAAGGAAGCCGGGCTTATTATACTGCGGCTCGTTTGCGGGGTCTTCAAGGTCAAGTCCCTCATGGGAAAGATGCCATAGGTTCTTATCCTTTGAATAATTGGTTTCACGGTTGATTTTAAGAGGAATGTTGTGAGCCTCTGCGTATTCGATTTCTTCTTCTCTTGATTTGAGATCCCAGATTCTCCAGGGAGCGATTATCTGCATTTCGGGAGCGAAAGCCTTGATTGCAAGCTCAAATCTGACCTGATCGTTGCCCTTGCCGGTGCAGCCGTGGCAGATAGCGTCTGCGCCCTCTGCCTTTGCAATCTCAACGATTCTCTTTGCGATAATCGGTCTTGCAAAGGAAGTGCCGAGAAGATAATCCTTCTCATAAACCGCACCTGCTTTGAGGGTCGGGAAAATATAATCGCTGACAAATTCATCCTGAAGATTTTCGATATAAAGCTTTGAAGCGCCGGTTTTGATTGCCTTTTCCTCAAGGCCGTCAAGCTCGGTTCCCTGGCCGACATCGCCCGAAACGGCGATAACCTCGCAGTTATTGTAGTTTTCTTTGAGCCAGGGGATGATTATTGAAGTGTCAAGTCCGCCGGAATAGGCAAGAACAACTTTTTTGATTTCTTTCATTATGATTTCTCCGTTCTGTCGTTTGTTTATGCATTGATTATACAACAATTATTCAAAAAATCAAGTATTTTCTGAATATTTATGCATTTTTGTCGTATTCAACAAAAATAATCGGAATTTCGGCGGTTAACCGAGCAAAAGACCCACTTTTTTCTTTGCTTTTGTCAGAGTACGGGCGGCAATTCTGCCCGCTTTCTCCGCTCCCGAGGCGGCTGTATCAAGCAGATACTGCTTATCCGCCATAAGGCGATTATAATTTTCTTGAACGGGTCTGAGCTCCTCAATAACCGCTTCGGCGACCTTAACCTTGAAATCGCCGTAGCCTTTTCCGTCAAATTCCTTTTCGATTGCGGCATAATCAAGCCCCGTGCAGCAGGAATAAATCGCCATGAGGTTGTTGATTCCGTCCTTGCCGTCGGCATAGCGGACAACCGCCTCGCTGTCGGTAACTGCGGATTTGAACTTTTTGAGAATCACTTCGGGCGGGTCAAGCAGAGAGATTGATGCCTTGGGGTTCGGATCGCTCTTTGACATCTTCTGAGTCGGATCCTGAAGGCTCATAACCCTTGCGCCGACCTTGCCGATGAACGGCTCGGGCAGGGTGAAGGTGTTGCCTCTCAGGCTGTTGAACCTGACGGCAATATCTCTTGCAATTTCAAGATGCTGTTTCTGATCCGCTCCGACGGGAACGAAATTCGCCTGATAAAGCAGGATATCCGCCGCCATAAGCACGGGATAAGCGAACAGACCGACATTGACATTGTCGGCGTGCTTCTGCGACTTTTCCTTGAACTGAGTCATTCTTGAAGCCTCGCCGAACTGCGTATAGCAATCAAGAATCCACGCAAGCTCCGCATGGGCGGGAACCTGACTCTGAATGAAAACAACATTCTTTTCGGGGTCAAGGCCGATTGAAAGCAGAATTGCATACATTTCGAGAATTTGCTGACGGAGCTTTGCCGGCTCGGGGTGAACCGTCAGAGCGTGAAGATCCGCAACCGCATAAAGGCAGTTGTAATCCTCGCACATCATTT
This sequence comes from Clostridiaceae bacterium, assembly GCA_016295895.1. Lineage (GTDB taxonomy): Bacteria > Bacillota > Clostridia > Oscillospirales > Acutalibacteraceae > CAG-177. Next base: position 3,623 of record JAEDKI010000093.1, read on the forward strand.
TCCAGTTTTTGAGCGCTCCGAGGTAGTTGCCGAGAGTCGGAATCGAGGTCGGCTGAATTGCGCTGAGCACTATCGGCTTGCGCTCTGTATTGTTATTTTCCATAATATTCATCCTAACTTTTTGTGATTAAAGCGAACGGGCAACCTCTCCGAGAATCTTAACACCCTTGACAATACCTTCATCGGTGGGGGTTGAGAAGTTCATGCGGATATATTGGCATTTTTCTTCGGTATCGGCAAGGAATGCGTTGCCGGGAACAACCGAAACACCCGCCGCACTCGCCTTGCGGCAGAAATCGAGCATATCAATGCCGTCATTGAGCTTTGCCCAGACGAAAAGTCCGCCCTCGGGTCTGTTATATGTAAGGAAATCACCGAGCTCCTTATCAACACAGTCGCAGAGCAAATCGAGCTTTCGGCTGTAAATTTCTCTGATTTTGTTGATGTGACCCTCAAAATCGCATTCGGTCAGCCATTTATAAACAATGAGCTGAGAAATGAGCGGAGTGTGAACATCCTGAGTCTGCTTGGCAACGGTCAGCTTTGCGATAACCTCGGCAGGTGCAAGAACGAAACCGACTCTTATGCCGGGAGCAACGATTTTTGAGAACGAGCCGGAATAAATGACCGCTCCCGCCTCGTCAAAGCTCTTGATTGCGGGAACATCCTCGCCCGCAACCCTCAGGTCGCCGTAGGGGTTATCCTCAAGCACCATAACGCCGTATTTAACCGCAAGGTCATAGACAGCCTTTCTCTTTTCGAGCGACATGGTAACGCCCGACGGATTCTGGAAATTGGGGATTGTATAAATGAATTTGACATTCTTTTCGGTTTTCAGCTTTTCTTCAAGAGCGTCAATGCGGATTCCGTCGCTGTCAACGGGAACGCCGACAAGCCTTGCGCCGTAGCTTCTGAAGCAGTTGAGAGCGCCGATGAACGACGGCTCCTCGCAAAGAACGCAGTCGCCGCTGTTGATAAAGCATTGGCTCGTCAGGCTCATAACCTGCTGAGCACCGCTGACAACAATCAGACCGTCAGCCTCCGTGCCGACTCCGTAGCGGGTCTTTGCAAGCTCGGTAAGCTTTTTAATAAGAGGACCGTAGCCCTCGCTGATTCCGTACTGCAAAGCAAGAATAGGCTCATTTTCAAGAACCTCGCCGACGATTTTTCTGATATCGTCAACGGGGAAAGCGTCGGGAGCAGGGTTTCCTGCGGCAAGCGGAATGGTGTTGCCTGAGCTTTTAAGGATTTCTCTGATAACCGAGGGCTTGAGGGATGCAACGCCCTGTGCAAACTTATATTCCATATTAAACTTTCCTTTCGGAGATTTTTATTAAATTCGGACATAATATAAATATTAACTGATAGTATATCACAAATTTTCGGGCTTGTAAATGAAAATAATGTTGATTGAGCGCCTTATTTATGTTAAAATATCTTGAAGATTTTCCAATTCGGAGTGATTATTATGCCAAACAAATTTGATGCCGTTCTTTTTGACTTTGACGGCACGATTGCCGACACGGGAGTCGGTATTTTTAATTCCGTCAGATTTGCGGTTGCCGCTCTCGGATTTAAGCCCCTGAGCGAAAAACAGCTTCGCAGCTTCATCGGCCCGCCCATTTTTGACTCGTTCAAGCGTGAACTCGGAATGTCGGACGAGCAATGCGAGCTTGCGGTTCGCAAATACCGTGAGCTTTATTCAAGAAGCGGAATCTATCAGTTTGAGCTTTATCCGGGAATCGAACCGCTCATCAGGGAGCTTAAAGAAAACGGCATGAAGGTTTGCATTGCAAGCTCAAAGCCCGAAAAATTCATCATCAAAATCGTTTCGTTTCTTAAAATGGACGAAATTATCGACCTTGTTTCCGCCCCGAAGGATGACTCTGCTCCGCAGGATAAATCCTATCTTATCAACAATGTCTCCGAGCTTCTCGGAGTTGAGAAAAGCCGGATGCTTATGGTCGGCGACCGCCATTTTGACATAAACGGCGCAAGGGTTGCGGGCGTTGAGAGCGTCGGCGTGACCTACGGCTACGGCAGCGAAGATGAGCTGAAAAAAGCCGGAGCAGACCATATTGCTCACTCTGCGGCTGAAATAAGAGAGGTTATTTTCTCCTGACAGCCTTTCCCCTTGCCGCAAAATAAAATACAAAGAACAAAACGAAGCTCAAAGCCGTTACGGCGGCTTCGGTCAGAACACCGCCTCTTATCATTCCGATTAATGATGAGAGGCTTTTAAATTTATCAAAAGGAATATTGACGAAGGTTGCTCTGCTGTTGACAAGCGAAATAACGCCCGTAACGGCAAAATACACGGGTGCGGCCTTCATGCAGAAATCCTCCGCTCTCATTGCGGCGGGAACGGGCAAACCTCTTGAAATAATGTTCTTCCTGCTGACCGAGGCACAAACCGCAATGCCGATTAAGCAGATAACCGCCGTTATCGCAAAGAAAATCCACGGAGCTTTTTGCGGAAAGATTTTTCCGTCAACAAACTGTTTGAGTGAACCTGCGGCAAGGAGCAGAACGCTCAGAGCGAAAGATAAAAACAGGGTGAAAACCGTGCTGTAAAATGCGTGAAAGCCCTTTCTTGCGAACGGCTCGGCATATTCAAATCTGCCCTCACCCGCCGAAAATTTTGCGGGCAGGCAGGCAAGAACCGTCAGGGTTATGAAGCCGAAAAGGAAGCCGACGATAAATTTCGGAACGGGAATAACGGGGAATCGGCTGAAAACGGCAATATCTGCCGCTCTCAGACCCGCATATGCAACGAAAAGCACGGCGGATATTAAAGCCGCCGCCCCGTCACGGAAGATTGCCGCCGAGGAGATTGCATAGGTCAGAACCGACGCCGCCGCAAAGCAGGCTTCGTTCAGATAGGCGAAATTCATTGCGTATTCAGCCGCCGTCGGGCTTACAATCGGTAAAAGGTATTTGACCGCAAGCAACAAGCCCGCCGTCAGCGCATAATTCAGGCAGAGAATAAGAACATGGCTTCTGATTTTATATTGCTTTTTTGAAAAAAGAGAGCCTGCGAATAAGGCAAAGAGCAAGGGAGAGCCGAAGCAGAGCAAACCTGCCGAAACGGGGATAAGCTCATATGTAACGCTTTTTCGGTTGCCGTAAAACGCAAAAATCAGCAAAGTCAGCATAACGGAAAGTGCAAAGCGTGAAATCACCGCACCGAAACAGCCGTTCAAAGCGGTCAGGCTCATAAATCCGCACGCAAAAGAAGCCGCAACAATCAGCAGGGTCTTAACCCCTGCCGTGAGCTTTCTTGTCTGTCTTGTTTCCATTTTATGTTCCTCCGTTGTCAAGCCCTGTAGGTCATTATGGTATCGCCGTCAAGACTTTTCCATGTGAAAACGCCGTTTTCGAGAATGATATATCCCCTTGCGCTGTTCTCCTTGGGGATGGAAACCGAGCCGGGATTCATATAAACAAAGCTTTCATGCTCCGTGCATTTCGGAACATGGGTATGTCCGTTAAGAAGAATATCGCCCTTTTTCAGCGGCGGAAGATTGTTTTCGTTGAAAACATGGCCGTGGGTCGCATAAACGAGCCTGTCGCCGACGGCAAGCACCGCATAATCGGCAAGAATCGGGAAATTCAGCACCATCTGGTCAACCTCTGTGTCGCAGTTGCCCCTGACGCAGAATATTTCATCTTTTTTCTCATTGAGCATTTCGATGACCTTTTTCGGCGCATATTCATCGGGCAAATCGTTCCTCGGCCCGTGATAGAGAATATCGCCGAGCAAAAAGAGCCTGTCCGCTTTTTCTTTTTCATATTCTTCAATCAGCCTGCGGCAATAAAGAGCCGAGCCGTGAATATCCGAAGCTATCATTATTTTCAACCGCCGCACCTCCCGAACGATTTCATTTTATCTTTTTCATTATAATATAAAACACCCTGAAAAGCAACAGCAATTCAAGGTGTTGTTGATTATTTATCCTGGAACCTGCTCAAAAACAGCTTGGTTC